>CAZHMQ010000016.1:0-31142 GCA_964533645.1 uncultured Coxiellaceae bacterium | reverse complement strand
GATAAGGACTCTGTCATGCCAGCATGCTTTTAGCTGGCATCCAGAGCGGCCTCAAGTAATCAATTGCGCTATACTAGAAATATCAATGTCCAATTGTGGTTTTTTATCATGGTGAGTAAATGCTATTAACCCAGCAATGATATTTTAGGCTATATATAACATTAAAGTTGAGTATAGAAAAGTTGGAAAAATATCGTCATCAATTGTTAGGGTTGATGACGAATCAAGATTTCAGATAGTTCGTGAACATTTGCCACTATTATTTATTTAGTAACTTCGTGCGTGTTGCAAAAGGTGCATGACAGCCTTCTGAAGAATTTGCATTGACAACTGAACATAAAGCGTTTGCTCCTGAAGAAAATAGCAAACCATTTCCGTAACTGCTCGCAAAACTATTGTGAGAACCTGCTAAAGCGATTCCTACAAGAGGATTTATACCTAAGCCGTCAGAGCTGCCTGCCAATGCACCTAATGCAAATCCAGAGGAAGATTTGCTTGTGTTGCTACATTCTTTTACTCCTGTATAGAGTGCGCCTGCAATACAAGCCCCTGCACCTCCTATGACTGCTGCATTCGCCATATGTGCGGCGACTCCACTATTGATCAGGGGTGGATCAAGCACTTGTTTGGCTACATGATAGCCATAAGGATGAGGGCTATTACTTTTAATATGAGGCATCGCTTGCCATATGCTTTTTGGAAATATGTTTTTACACAACCATGTAAGACCCATTAATAAATAACGTAATGGATTTTTAGAAGCTCTTTTGGAAATATCGAAGTTAATAACTTCTATATTTCCATCTGCTTCAGGAGCATTTTTTGTGTGTAAACAAGCTACTTTATTTAATGAATCCCAAATACGTCTGCCATTCATGTCATCAGTGGGAGTAAATGTTACTTTTACTTCAACTGGATTGGTTCCTAAAGAATCATCACCGCGTACTTTGTTGGGTGCTTTTCGAAAGCCTATATCTGTAAAAGGAATTTTTATGGGAATATTAAAAAATGGAATAGGTAATGTTTTAAAGTGCGGCTTTACACTGACATTTAAGTTGATGTTAGGGAAATCACTCTTAAGTACGTTTTCTATGATAGAAGCATGTAAGTCATAATTTGGTTTTATTTCTGCTTCAAAGACATGTTTTTCAGGATCTTTTGACTCAAATTGGTAAAGCATTAATTTATCGAAAGTGATTTCCCATTGCTCTTTATCTTTTGCTATTTTCTTTTTGAAGCCAGCAGGTACTACACTAAAGTCGGACTCTAATTGGCGTAGTTCATTTTTGACATCATTAAAATTTGGCATGTTATTTACTCCTGTCCTACTTTATCTAAACTATATGTAAGGGTGACCTCAGGGTATCCTTTATATGAAATTTAATATATACAATAAGTTATATTTAACATCTGGCGGAGGGTGTCAATCGCATTTTATCTTTAACTAATTGTATTTAAAGCATTAAATTCGATGTGAGATTGTTGTATACCCCCAAAAATACCCCTATTTCTCAACACTTCAATGATGATGGGGTTTAAATATTTGCTTAGTGTAATGCATTTTAGGAATTTTTAAAGTCATATTGAAGTGTTGAAGTGGACCAATCCCCCCGCTATGGGGGATTAGTATAAAAAATTTCTAATTGGATTTTAAATACTCAAGCGCAATTTTCTTCATTATTTCATCATATAGTTTAGGTCTAACACTAATATGAAGCTCGAAAATTCTTTTTGATAATTCAAAAGTCGGATTGTTGTTTATTCCGATAATTAAATCTGTGAGTATTTCTTCCGGTATGCGAGTATGTGTTGCAATTCCTGCGAGCGAATATTCATTGGTGGATAAAATATCTTTAATAATTTCTTGCATAATGGGTGTGTTGCACATGTCATCCTCCTGATAATGACTAAATTTAATCAAACGTTGAAATTCCGAATATCGAGAATTAAAAATCTTTATTAATTCGTTGCAAATATAAGCAAAAAGTTTAATTTCCAATAAATTTTTTTCAGACGGGTATAATTTAGGGGTGGGTCCTAATAAACAACAAACTAAATCCGCTTTTGACACATATTCCTCCATAAATCATTTGTATATAAAAAAACAAATATTAATAAAGTTTTCTAAATGATCTATCCGTATTTTTACTGATATATTTTGTTGTTTAAGGAGAAATAATATGCTATATCGTTTTTTAAATTTATAAGGAACTGAAATGAAAAAGTTATATATTGTACATGTAGGCTTTTATGATCATGAAATAGGTATTTACGAATTACATTCTAATTTTTTTGTAGCAGCCGTTGATATTGCCGAAGTTAAAAAAATTGTTAAAAGTAAAGATATTTTCAAAAAAAAACAAATGCACATTGATGCTGTTCAAGAAATAGATATCGTTGATGGTTATAAAGTCACTCTTGAACTTAACCAAATATGCGACAACAAATCAACCAGTTATAGCTATGATGAAATAAATACTCCTGATGTATGCAATGAATAAATCAATTTTAAATTTGTCCAAAGACATTAAATTATTATGTGATCCTTATTTTAAATCCCTTGACTTAGACCATTTAAACTATATTCATAGAGATAAGAATGGTCTTGTAACATATTTATGCAGTAATCAGCAATGGCTTAGTCATTATTTTAAAAAATCATATCCAAAAATTGGTGCATTTGAACAGAATAAAAATCTTGCAACATACAAATATATTCTTTGGACTGGTTTGGATCATAATGATCCTATATTGGTTGATTCAAAAGAAATGCTTGGGGTTGAATACGGTATTACAATTATTAAGCACGAACATGATGGAATTGATTTTTATAACATAGGATCCAAGACATCAGATTCATCAATAATTAATAAATATGTTAATAATTTGGATCAATATGAAAATTTTATTCTTGCATTTAAAGAAAAAGCAGATTCTATCATTCGTACAGCTAAAAATTTAAAATTAAACGTTAATACTAATCATAACATTGATGAAAAAAGAAAGGATGGCCAGTATTTTGGTGATTTGTACCTAACCAATCGAGAGCTTGATTGTATTAATTATTTATCGCGTGGAAAAACAGCTGAAGAAATAGCAATTATTTTAAATATTTCCAGACGAACGGTAGAAACTCATATCAACAATATCAAAAATAAAATGAACTGCTTTACTCAATTTAGGCTGGGCTACCTCTTGGGTCGTCTGAAAATTAACATAACTTAAGATAATAACAACTATGCTATCAAAAAATTATAATTATGAACCATTTCCTAATAAGGATTGGAGAAACTTCCTGAATAAAATTTGCAAAAAAATTGATAAAAATCAACTAGGGTTACAAATTATTTCCCCTTTTGGGTTTGAAGTGTTCGAGGATAAAAGTTTTTTATGTAAATCTATAAAAAGACTATATTGTTACATAGGAGTACCGAGCCACACTGGCTCGACTTGTAATCCATTTGAAATATCGAAATCTTTTTCTGAAGAATTAATGCATTCAATTAGCGAAATTGGAATATATCCATCAGATGTTGTTATGCTTGCAATACAAGATAAATTCTTTTTATTGCGGGACAAAAATTATAGATGTAGTAACACAGACAAACTTATTGACATTCAAACAAGAATAATTTCTCATGATATTGTACATGATTATGCAAACTATATAATATGCACAATAGATAGTATTTGTTCTAAGAAAGAAGAGCCAGAACACTTTATTGAAAATAAAAGACATCGTTCTAGAACATATCAACTTTATGTGATGTTAGAACAAATATTTGGATATCTGTTACCAGCGATGAGTGTTTCTGAAAGATTAAGCTTTTCTAATTTATTTAAATTTATTGATAATTCAATACAAATGTTCTACACAGATTCAGAGCTATACATACCCGCATCTAATGTTGAAATTAATTTATTAAATTCCCTGATAACCCCAAGAGTTCAACTTATTAGAGAAAATATACAAAATAATCTAGGTGAATCAATGAGGTTAGAGTGTGATGCTTATCATGTGGAAGGAAAGTTAGAATTAACGATTGATAAAAATATATATGAAAAAGCGTTAAATAAAATTATCTCAACATATTTAAACTATATCTAAGATTTTTTCTGAAAATAATGTAAGAACAACCTGTTGATTTGGAGAGGTAGGGTCACGATGGAATGTTATGGTAGAGATAATATTTTTATCAATGGCTGATTTTAGTGTCACATAGGTAGGTGAGGAAGGAGGTAAAACATTAATTAATGGATTTTCAATTTAGAAGGGCATTTTGTTAAATAAAAAGGATAAGACTATGAAAAAATTATCAATAATAATACTAGCTTTTTTGTCTATTAATGTTTATGCAAATAATGAAAAATCTTCAGATATCATAAGCGAAGAACATTATCAATCTCCAGGCATTAAAGATTCTCACTTTGAATTTAAAACGACTGTTAGAAAGTTATCAAAAGCTGAAATGGATGAAGAAGTATTTTCTAATGAAAAAAAAATAGTAAAAACACTCGAAATCAAATCGGTATATGCAAAAACACAGAATGCAGAAACCAGACTAAATAGTTATGTAAAAATTTGGGCCGATCAAAGCGCGTGTTTTAGAAATACAACTAAAAATCCTATCCAATATGGACATAGATTTGATTTAACTGTTGCGGCCGATAATAGGTTAGATGCCGCAACTTATTTTATATATCCAGGATATGAAGAATGCAAGTACCGTACTGGCTATATGACGTATACTGCTAGCGCAACAGGTGCATTTACAATTTATGCTGATACTAGAGGAGCTGAAGGTAGTTATTATAAAGACGCTAGCCATAAAGCTACTTTGATTGTAAGGTGAATTATATGTACACGGGGTATCCCAGTGAGTATCCTAAAAAGATTTCTCAAGTTAAAATACGCATTTAAACAATAAGTTAATAACATCATTTGGGAGGGTGTCAATGCCATTTGTTATATATGTTTATGATTAATAACATAAATATATAATATTTGTATATACCCCCCATAAGACCTTTTTTGAGGTAAAAAATTGAGTTAATCGCCTTGCTTGTTCTGAAAATTGACCTTATAATTATTACATACTCATCTACCACGTGTAGAAGGAGCATCCGAAGGCGCCTTATAAAGGGCGCCTTTAGTCTTTCTGGAGTCCAAGTATTCCTTTCTTTCCTTAATAAGCTGCTTTTTGCGCTGTGGTGTCGTAACGTATGCTGTTTTGAATAAATAATACCCATTCCGTTTTGCTAATATGACGACGAAGCTTTCAGCTTCGAAGAATATTACAACATGATGATTCTTTCCACGCTTATTTTCCCATGAAGATATTTCATTTGAAACAGGGGCATTTTTTATCATCCATGCTATCCAAGTTATGCGCTCACAACGTCGTAAATCAGCAGTGCGATTTTCCTCTTTTTCACCTTCTGAGATAGTGTGCCAAAATGCAAAACCTTTACCCTCGTACATTGGTCTAAACTGGAATTTGATAGGCAATGTATTATAGTGAAGCTTGGAGTTGACTACATCATCAAGATAGCTTTGATAGATTGCCTCAAGATATGATTGCCAATTGCCATCATACTCACTCAATGTGATTAATTCAGGGAGTACTGCTTCTACCATGATTGTGCGCTCCAAATGAAAATATTGAATTTATCTTCTTTTGGCAACGTATTTCGTATTAGGTTATGACTTGAGCGTGCTTTAATGAGATCAATCAATTCACATTTTGTATCGCTAGTATTAAGCTTGCGGTGACAATAGGTAAGCGCACCGATAAATAGGTCCGTTAGCTGCAATAAAACAGTTTCATGTGAGCGAATTTGTTGGATTTTAGCAATAATGGTTTTATCAAAATCGTACATATTGTTTGATAAAACTTCCCGAAGTTTTTCTACTTTTGCATAACCGCGCGTATCTTTAATATCGATAAAAATGTTGAAATTCGCTTGTGGATCGAGAATCCCTCTCAAAAGAAGGAAATACATTTTATAGTACCAATCATCATGTGACTGGTTGAATTTTTCATGATTTAATTTGGTTTTGTCAGGGATGATGACTGAGCGGAAATGTAACGCTTGTTCATCAAAAAAGTAATTTATAAGCTCAATATAAAAATCTTTCTTGGATGGTGAAATCTTAGTCCATTTGATTTCAAAAGAATTGGGGATACCATGCTCTTGTTTTATTTTTTTTATTTTTTCGATGGTGGCCGGAAGGTCGTTCTTTGCGCACCATATGGCACCAAGCGCCATAGGAGAGATATGATCATTTTCAAGATGGCATGATTCATCGCAGTAAACGTTGTATAAAGTGCTCATATTTATTTACCTGTTTTCTTTATGCGAAGCGTGTCTGCTTCGGATGGAAATGTCATTCAATATTTTAAATATTTAATAAATTTTTAGCTTCATCTAAATCCTTTTGTGATTGATTTAATATCTCTGCAAAGCAAGATTTGCAGTGTCTTTTTGTTGACTTAAAGCCGGCTTTACTTTTAGGTATTCCAAAGCATGGCATTTCGATGGTGATTTCAATATGACATCTGCTGCATTTGCTTTTCTTTTTAATAACCACTTTCTCCGGTTTGCCATTAGATAAAGTGATTAATGACGGAATTGGTCCTTTAATTTTTTTGGTCGTCATATGTTTTTTTCGCCTTCATGACTTTGCGTACAAGTGTTTGTAATATTGACTCAAGAGAATCGATTGCAGACTTAAATTCTTCCGTGGTGCAATCATTTCTTTCCTTGCCAAGTTGATTGTTTATTTCTGTGTTTACCATCATCAATGCTGCGACATAGTTGTTTGTTGCGCGTACAGCTAATGTTGTGTATTTGTATGGAATGTCTGTTTGCACCATTTCTAAGTTGGTATTGTTAAGAAGTAATTTTGCAGTTCTCTTTGCTTGTTCATCAAGTCTTTTCTTTGCCTCATTCCATTCTCTATGGGGCTGAATAGGAAATGGTTCGCTCGGTGCATGGCGTTTGACTTGATTTTTGTCTTGTTGTTTTACAATTTGTTCTGCTTGTGATGGATCAAGCCCTAGTGATTTAAGTTTTTCACGTAGATCGTCGATAATGTGTTTGTCTTCAGTAGTGGTAAAGTCTTCTTCCCATAAAGAGTCAACTATTTCGCCACTAACTATGACACCTCTATCGTTCACTGTTTTTCGCTCTGTTCCTTCACGTACGGATTTGGGTATTTCAGGATCATCACCGCCAATCACTTTCTCCCAAAATGCTTCGTCATCATTTTCAAATTGTTTGAATTCTTTTAATCTCTGATCTAAATTCATCCCCAAATGAGTGATAATGTATCCAAGGTTATCGGGGTGGGTTGGATCATTCTGTACGACAACTCTCATTATGCGACCTACAAATTGAATATAAGGTGCAAGCGTCCTGAATGGTCTAAAGATGGCTGCTACGCTTAGTTTCGGATGGTCAAATCCTTCGCCGAGCATTTGCACTTGAATAATACAATCAAGGGTGCCGTTTTTTAAGCTAGATATTATTTTTTCCTTTTCTTCTTCCGTTTGATTGCTGTGAATTACTTCTGAATAATATCCGCGTTCGTTATACATGGATCGAATTTCTTTGGCATGATTAATTGAGCATGCAACAGCGATTAATTGATGTCTTGTTCCCGTCTGTCGAAGGTCTTCTAATTTTTGCAGGCTGCTATTTACAATATTTACGTTGCAAGGTTTTGCGAGAGCAATTCCTTTGCTGAACCATGTTTCTTCTTTCAATTTTAGGACTTCATCTAGCGAATATTTTTTTTCTTCTTGATCTGCAAATTTTAATTCGACTTCTGAGGGGGCAATGTAATTTGCTTTTAGTCTTTTTATGTAACCTTTTAATGTCGCGCTTCTGAACGGATAGCGATATATTAATTCGCCATCAATCTCTTGTCGGTCGCTACGAAATGGTGTGGCTGTTAAATGAATAATTTTTGCTTCAGAAAACCTTTCGACCACACGTTTCCAGCTATCAGCCGCGCTATGGTGCGCCTCATCTATAATTATCATATTGAAAAATTTATCTGGAAATTGGGTTAGCCATTTGTCTATGTTCGTAGCTAATTGATGAATGTTTGTGATAACTATATGTGCTTTTTCCGCTACAGAAGTGTTTCCTGTGTCTAGTGTGCAAGCAAGAGGTCCTCTAATCATTTGTTCTGGTGTGAGTACACCAGTTTTTCGCCAAAAGCACTTTGGCCGGTTGGTGATATCCATTGCTTCATAGAGGCCTTGCTTGATTGTTAGGTTGGGCGCAATTATCAAGACTCTGCCTTCAGCGACCCCGAGTGGTAACAGTGAAGCTAATCCAGATTTGCCGCATCCTACTGGTATTTGAATTATTGCTTTGTTTTTTCCAGCCTTAAAAAAGTCGCAAGTTCTGATGTATGCATCTTTCTGTGGCTCTCTTAGTGCGTTGTTTGATTCGATATTAAAATCAAGTGTTAAGAAAAATGATTCAATTGGTTTGCTTGAGCGGGTCCATTTGTCTAGCGCTTCGGCTTCAAAGACCCATTTTTTTCCTAGCTTATTTGCGGGTACCTGACCCTCTCGTGCCATGGTATAAAGAGTGGTTTTACCGATTCCTATATAGTTAGCTGCTTCATCAATTGAGAGCCAGTTACCTTTTTTTCTGCCATTGATCATATGGTTTCCATTCTGTTTGTCAATTAACATCAAATGATAGCAAATGATAAGTAAATTGCAAATAAAAATACCCATTTATTATAGGTGGACACTCATCATGAAACATGTATGATCGGAATATTTATTTATGACCAATAATTAATCATTAATATTCGAATAGCTCCTGTAAAAGTTTACCAACCCCTTTCTTTTTTCCATTCTTCATCTCGCTTCTTGCTTTCAGCCTCATCAATATGCCAACGCTGATGCTTTAAAAATTTGGTCAACTTCTCTGCTTCAGCAATTGTCATCTCTCCATCAGCGACAGCATTGGTGATGCTATTAGTAATATGAAGCATGTTATCACCAGAATCTATTCTACCATCTGGTAGTTCAAGATTTATTCCGTTTTCAGGCTTAGCGCGCGGGATGATCCGCTCTACGCAGAGACGAAGCGCAATAAGGTCACCCGCAATAGCGCGCTCAATTAATTTTTCAATAATTACATTTGCATGTTGATCAAGGATGGCACGTGGATTTGATTTTTTAGTTGCGACTTCTAGTGAGGAAGTACTATCAATGATTGATTCGTTTAAGCTATGCGTCATTATATTTTCTCCTTGTTCTATGAACAGACTATCTTTAGTTAGTATAAATCAAACATATTTATTCCGAATCTTAAAGTTGCTTCACTCAGCGATATAATAACCAATTCATTATGTATGAGACTCAAGTGTTTAAAGGTTTTCCAATGCATTCCTTTTGGCTTTAAACCTTCATCATTTAAAATACCTGGTTCCCACCCCATGCGTTCGCGTATCTTTTCAGCTTTTCTTGCGGCACGATCATCAAGATTCTCACGCTGACTAGGATATGCCAATTGGTAACAATGACGACAAGCGAATATCCCACCTCCATACAAGATGGCTACACGCCGTCCACAATTTCGTGCAGGACAAAGAAACCATGGTCGCTTGCCACCAAGAGTACAGGATGTCCATTCAAGATCAATCGAATAGTTCATATCCTTCCATTCTTCCGAATGTTTGTACCGATAACTTAATATGACGCATTTTTTAGCGACTAATACACGAATCGATCCAGTGATTTCGTCATTTCGAGATCACTGGGTACTAAAAGAGGAACCTGATGTAAGCAAATTTCTTCGGTGCCATTTTCTGATATCGATGGAATGGTAATTATTGACTGTTGATTTTGCATCGTAATGGCACTGCCTCCCGCTACCTAATCCGCCCAAAACAATGCAATAACATCATTTTGCATTCTTAAATTGTCCAAATAATTCGCCCAACTCTGCATCATCTTTCTCCGTTCAGGCAGGTGCTCAGCATAATTATAAGCAGCACGTATATTGTTACGTTCGGCATGGGCAAGTTGTCGCTCAATAGCATCAGGATTCCAGCCTTGTTCGTTTAATAGGGTAGAGGCCATTGACCTGAATCCATGTCCTGTCATTTCGTCTTTTGTATAGCCAAGTCGGCGTAGACCCGCATTAACTGTATTTTCAGACATAGCGCGCTTGGTTGATCGCTCACTTGGAAATACATATTTTCCACTTCCTGTGAGTGGTTTTAATTCAAGAAGGATAGCTATTGCTTGTTGTGATAGGGGGACTATATGGGTTATTCGGCGTTTCATTTTTTCCGCAGGGATGCGCCATTCAGCATTTTCAAACGAAATCTCTGACCATTCAGCATGTCGTAATTCACCTGGCCTTACAAAGAGCAGGGGAGCTAACCGTAAGGCGCACTTAGTGACAAAGCTACCTTGGTAATCATTAATAGCGCGTAATAACTCTCCAATAGCTTTTGGATCGGTGATTGATGCATGATGTTTCTTTCTGGCAGGTGGTAATGCACCTCGAAGATCGTTTGCAGGATCGCGTTCAGCTCGACCCGTTGCAATGGCATAACGAAAGATTTTGCTCGCGATTTGATGTGCTCTATGTGCTGTTTCTATGGCGCCTCTATTTTCTATGCGGCGTAAAGTAGTTAATAAAGCTGGCGCGGAGGATTAGTGCGGAAGCAGATTTGGCGGAGAGGGTGTCTGTCTAACTCCATACTTAAGTACTTGATTTAATGTTAGATCATTAATTTAATTTAAAAAAGAGCCCCCAAATGAGCCCCATTACTTATAACGGTACATCACAAACTAAAGGTATGGGGGTTTTTTTTCATTAATTAAGGCGATAGGTGTTCGGCTGTCAAAAATCTCAATAATTGGGTGCGTTACAGAGTTATACCGGTCAGGTAATATACTTGGATTAGGTTTCACCTCGTTCGTTGAAGAAAAGGTGTTGGCAGATGTGTATAAATTATGAACAAAAAATGGATTATTCATGGCTTCTCTTTATCGTATCGCTCTAATGTTTATATTATATACTATTTTATTCAACATTTCCTTTCGTCCAGCCATTTGCTAGGGATAGCATTCTTACCTGAATTAAACCATTTTGGTCTATGTAACCAGATAACCTATAAGTTGAACTACATATATCACTGCCATATATGCTTTCGATACAGGCAAGGTGATTTGTTTTAGGGTCAGTTATCATCATCTGATTGGGTTGAAGCTTTGGGAATTTGGCTTGAAAATCTTGTGGAGCATTGAAAGGGGTGTTGAGTTCAAGGAGGTCTTCATATTGCATGTACAGCTGCCATATTTTCTTCTCAAGATTTTCATCCGGGTCTATGACTGTATCTAAACCTATTTGTTCTCTAGCTTCTTTTCTATTGACAGGATGACCATGAAAAAATAGTTTCGATGTTAGATTCTCAGCAATTTCAGCAATTTTGTGCTCTTGTTTTGGTCCTATATGTAGATTGAGCAGTTTTGATGCCATCATCTTAGACTGTGAGATGGAGCGTCTAACATTGCCTAGAGCTAGAGGGTGAATTTTATCTGCAAGTATATTGAATGCTTGAATAAGTTCGTCCTCATGATTGATGCCAACATCCTCTTTAATCATTTGTATGTACGCAGTAACATCTTCGACGCTAATGGGTATTGGTTGTCCGGTGGTTGGGTTTATAGGGTTAAACTGATTAGTTACAGAAGGGTCTGTTGGGCCAAGCATGCCCATTGGATGCATTATTATTTCGTTTGCGCCTAGGGCTGTTAGCGTTGCTGCGCTAAATGCTCTATGTGGGACAATTACTCCGAAATGCTTAGTGAATTCTCTGATTAATGTTACTAATCTCCATGGAACTGTGCCGTCACCTCCATTACTATGTATGTACAGATCAATTCTCGGTTGTCCTTTAATTTTTTTCTTTGCATGTGCACTTTTTATCTGTTCTAGATGGTCGTAAACATACCGAATTATGTCGATATTCATTTGTACTTCGTATCCAAGCCGTGTGCTTGTGATATATGAAATGACATAAGAGTCACGTTGTTCTTCTATTTGTGAAATTATTTTTTTTCGAATATTGTATTGGTTAGCTTTTTCATCTGTCATGTGAATACCTGAAAGGACAATCGTTAATTTTAAGGATGAAGTTGAAAATCGTTACATATCTTAAGGTAAGAAATAATTAAGATCAAATGGTATAAAAAAATGATTGATGAAATAAAAAAGAAATTTACGCGTGCTCAATTATACGATTATGTCTGGCGTCAGCCAATGATAACGGCAGCTAGGCAGGTTGGTATTACAGACCGTGGTTTAAGTAAAATATGCAGAAAACATCATATACCTGTTCCGGGGTTAGGTTACTGGGCAAAAAAACAAGCTGGCCACAATGTAAAACAAGTATCACTCCTAGAGCTCAAGCTACATAACCCCGATCAAATTATTTTCATAGCAAGGTCACCAAGAATGGAAGCAAACAAGTATAGCGAAACAGTTGAAATGGCGGTTTTATTTGAACAAGAGAAACAAAATCGATTGATAGTGAATTCTAATGCTGAGCTGACGAATAAGATGGCAATTCAATTGCAGCGATCATTGACCGGTAAGAGTGATAAAGAAGGAGTAATGAAGGGTAAGCGTGGTTACATGAATTGTTTTAAGGTAACTTCTGGGCAGGCGTACCGAGCGCTAGGTATCCTGGATGTGCTTTTATCAACATTTGTCAGGAGGGATTTTGGTGTCATTTTTTCGTCTGGTTATAAGCTAAAAGTTAATGTGTTTGAAGAAATTTTTAGTGTCGTACTAGATGAAAAATTTGAGTATGAGTTAACTGAAGAGCGTGGTGGTCAATACTGGAAGGCTATCCCAACAGGTAGATTAAGGGTTCGATTTGAGTCAGAATATATGAGTAGAACCTTCTATGACACTGTTAAACATCCGCGGTTAGAACGTAGTATTAATACTATAATGATTTTTCTTTATAAAGCCTCAGATGATAACAAAAGGCTGAGGAATATTGCGCAGGAGGAGGCTAGACAAAGGGAGGAAGAACACAAACGAAGGGAAGAGATTTGGCGGGCTATGCAAGTAGAACAAAGGCGCATAAAAGGAATAGATCTAGCAGTGTCAGACTGGCTAAGAATCGAGCAAATACAAAGGTTCATTGATCAGGTTAAAAATTCTATGCCATTGTTTAATCTTTCATCGGAACAACGTGAGTATTGTTTAATGGTAGTTGAGTGGGCAGAGAAGTATGTGAAAACAAATCATCCAGTTCAAATACTTGTGAGCCACCAATCACGATTTGTTTGAGCGTATTACATAAGGGAAATTAAAACATGTCATGGTTTTACCGTAAGATTTGTGGAATTTATTTTTATATTTTAGGTCTGTTTAATCCAGGGTTACTTAGTAAACGAGCGGATAAAGAAGTTAAAGTTCTAAAGCAGAATTTAGTATATAAAAAATTGGAGTATAGCTATATAAGAAAAATCTTTGATTATATAGTTTGCAATGCAAGTGTTTTTATTATTTTGTTTATGTCTATTTTTGTAGCATTAGTTTTTATCTCTGATGGTTTAGTTAGAAGTGATGTTATGAGCGTTAGTAAGAGCACTGACTTGCTTTCCTATCTCATTAGTACACAAGGCGGCATGTTTTTTGCGCTACTTGCATTTTTCCCAATTGCAGTATTGTTACAAGGATCAACATTCAAAGATGACAATATTAGAGAAGAGGTTATTAATTTAATGATACGAGAAACACGTATTTTTGAGTTGATTACTAGCGCTTCTTTATTGCTAATTTATTTGTTTTTTATTGAATATATGAATCATTTGGAATTAATTACATCTTTCAATATGATTTTAGCTTCGATAGGCTTTATTTGGCTAACGATAAATGTTTTAGGGGTGGTGTACCTAATTTACAGAGGATTATGGTTGATTAATCCTTATAGACGTAATGATACATTAATTAAGTTTATTGCTAATGTAATTTATCCCCGGGAGTTAGCAAAGCATCTCAAAAAAAATATATTATTCGCACTTAACTCTGGTGTGGATGGCTCCAGTGTTGATGTACTTGATGGATCAATATCGATTAGTGTTGGTTTCGGAACTTTTAGTGAAATAAAGCCACAATGTGTCAAATATTTGAAATGTGATTCTATACTATCGGATATAGATATCAATAAAATACAGTTTGTAATTGAGAGGTGGCAAAAAAGATGTATGTCTGACAAGACTGCAAAGCAACATCCAAAATATATATTTTCAATACCAGCTATGGTTAATAATATGTATCAAGAAAAACAGACGTTATGTGGAGTTATAGGGGGTGTCGAATTAACTGATTTAGAAAAAGAAATAATAAAAAGTGCTTTTATTTTTAAACCGTGTTCAGGATATGCGGATAATTCATCCATACTTAATAAATATATGAAACTATTCGAAGAAACTAGTTTGGATGCTATAAAAAGGAAAGATTTGGATGGGTTTCGAACTCAGTTAAATCAGCATATTAAATTTTACCTCGATTTAACTAGCCTTGGCGAATTCTCAGGAGAAGAAGGCAAATCATTAAATTTTACAAAAATTGTCAGCTTAAATTTATTTTCTGATATCAATCAAGATTGGATGGACACTTATAACAATATTTTTAAGGCGGCAATTAGAGTTCTGCCTGAAGACGATGGATTTTTTAGAGTATGCTGCCATGTCGGTAATATATTAGTACGCGGATTGATTAAGAATACATCCTTTACCGGAGTAATCGATGCTATAAAAGTGCAAGCTTATTTATGGTATCACCTAAACGATTTGCTTGTTACATACCCTGATAAAACTCATTTTGATACGATAATTAAAAAATTCTTAGAGGGATGGGAATCACTATTATCTCTTCTGGTCTCTTCATTCAAAAAAGATTTGACCTGGAATAGAAGTAAAGAAATATTTGCCGCTTTAAGGGAGCACTTAGATCACACGCTTTCGTTTTTAGGCTACTCAGTTTTTACAGAAAATGAGGCTGCAGTTTGTTTATGGGTAGATGCTTCACTTAATTGGCATAATCAGGCCGCAAATCATAATTTTGACGAGATGCTATATTATCAACCTGAGAATAAACAAACTTTAATAACAGCTAGCATTTATGACGATAAATTAGAAGATTTTGCGGAGTACATTGGAATTGATAGCAGTGAAAAAAAACTAGTAGAATTCATATTTGCCAATGCATTGAGAAACTATTGGGCTGACTCTGGTTATGTGTTAATGGTTATACTGCTTAAGTGGTGTTTGAAGAATCCTGAAAAACAGAAATTCTATATTAATGCTCTGCTTAAAATTTTGCAGGCTAAAGGGTACGATGATAGCTCTAATAACCAACTGAAACCATTTATTGCATCACCAAATGATTATTTTTCCTCATTCATTAGAAGAAGATTGTTTGGTTCATATTCTCAACATTTTAAAAATATTTCATATACTTTAGAAAGTTTGATAAATACTAAAAGACTTTACGGTAGAATTTATACAACTGTTAGTGGTAATGATGAAGTTAATTATGACGTTATTATGAGCGTAATATTATTTATCACCAGTCAAAATAAAATCGCTTTTAGAGACGATCTGCAAACCTTTCCTAAGGGTTGTAAACTGTTAAGTGATGCTATATATGAGATAGATTGTTATATCAAGGCTATTGATGAAATTGATACAAGAAACTATGTAGAATTATTCAATAAAATTCTTAATAGAAATAAACCGAAGGTGCCAGTGAATGTTGCATTACTTGATGGTTCAGAACCGGTAAATATGGATGTTGAGGACACAAATGACATAAAATATGTTTTAAATGAAATGAAATCTGTACTCCTTAAATTAAAGAGTAATTTTAAAAAACATGAAGACAGCCAAATATCCATATTAGAAATTGACGATTTAAAATTGATTGATTTAGCTGATAAAATTAGCAGCAAGAGATTCTCATGTGATGATTTAGAATTCCCTGTAGGTATGTTTTCATCCGTGAATATGGTTGATAAAACTCTTTCTGAATTTTCTATGCGCCTAGAAAATTTTCCACGAGGTGTAATAACAAATCCAAAAACTAATGATTATGGATATACTGATAATTATTTTGAGGATACTGTTTGTCAAAACGTTTATTCACGCTTAATTGTCGACATTTTAAATGAAGCTAAAAGTGATAAAATACTACATGAAATCGTGATAGAAGATGAATCAGCATATATAAAAACACTGAATGAAATTACAAGTGAGTATTCAAAGAAAAATCTTCATCCAATTTTGATTGTTGAGCGAGGAGCTAATCCACCATGGGTGCCTAAATGGCTTAGTTATAAATGGAAAGATAACGATGATTCAGTTAAAGGCTTAAAGGTAGAATTTAATCCAGATGAGAAATCCAGAAGATATTTGTGTCATGTGAATGGTATCCCAGTATATCAAAGTCTTGTTAGAACCCATGGAAGCATAGTGCTACCTCGTGAGGGTTTAGCATCTCTAGAGTTTCAACAAATGTCTAACGGATATCAAATTTTAGTTACCTATGAGCAGAGTGATATTAAACCTGCTGAAGGTGTTTTGTTGTTTAAGTGGGGAAGAAAACTCATTTTAAATGAGCATCCTATTTACATGTTAAAATACCCAGAAAAATAGATTTTTTTGAGTTATATTTTAACTGCACCAACATTAATGGCAACATTTTCAATTGCATGCATTAGACCTGATTCATCTACTAAACCAGGCCAAACATGCTTCCAAGTGCTGCCTGAGTCGGAACTGAAATAAATCGTTGGCAATGTGACGTAAATTCTTTTGCGCGGTGTTTGGTTTAGCGTCACAATGTATCTAGTATAACCGACAGCTGTACAGCTGGCTCCAGTATCATCGCATACAACAGATCGAAGCTGTCCATTGTTCGGCGAAAAACCTATCGGAGCCACATCTAAACCTTTAATTCGATTGTCACCTACAGAGTGAAATTCTGGGTAGATTTTTTCCCATGAGTCTTTGGTTTTTTTTACTATAATTACTGGACGAGCATTTTCGCTGCCAACAGCAACGCATCTGCTTGGAGAGCAGGCTATACCATTGAGGCTTGCAGTTGTTGAAGTCTCAAAAGGGAGTGTCATGCGTGACCAATTTTTTCCAGCATTCTGAGTTTCATAGATGATAGGTTGAGTTGTATTGTTCCAAGACAGATGTCCAACGGCGACACAATATTGGCTGTTATCTCTGCAGGAAATTGAGCTAAGTAAAGATCCAGCACCTTCATGTGTTCCAATCATCTCGTGAGACCAATGGATGCCTCCATCATTGCTTATATATGTTATAAAGCTAGTGGTCGTACCATTTGGATAAAAATTACCAACCGCAATGCAATTCAGACTTCCATTACCTGAACAAGAGATTGCTCTAAGAGCGGAGCTTTTGGGCCAAATATCAATAGGTTCTGGGTAATTAGGAGCCCAGCTATTGCCACCATTAAAGCTGGTATACACAATAGGCTGCATGCCACCATTCTGTACCGGAGTTGCTGCGCCAACCGCTACACAGTGTTGGTTTGTATCGCAAGAAACTGACTCAAGTCCAGATGAGCCACCAAATAAGCCTAAACTATGTGGTATCCAGGTGTTGCCTCCGTCATAACTGTTATATGCCATTAAAGTGGTTGTACTTCCTGTGTAAGCTTCACCAACACCAACACAATAATTCTTGCTATTACATGAGAGGCTTCTGACTCTTCCATGTGAATTTTTTATTTCATTTCGTATCCAGCTGCTTTTTTCGTCAGTGCCTTTGTAGGTGACGGGGGTAACGTTAGATTGCCCGGGGGTGTCGATGTATTCGCTTACAATAACCATAGGCTTTAAGGATTGTTCGATTAATGAATTGTTCTGGCTAACTGCTAGAGATGAATTAGCTATAAATGCGGCTGCAATTGCTAAAAGCGAGGTTGTTATACCTTTGTGTATCATGTTTTTAACCCAATCGATTGAGAATTAATGTCCTGCCATAGTTGATTTGTGCAATACATATTCTATTTGTCTATAGTTGATTTCAATTTGATCGATACTAAGGATTCCTTAGTATCCTGTCAACCAAAAAATTAAGACTCTCTTAGTTTATATAAATAAACTTTGGACAAACTAAGAGTATGGCTCTTTGCCCGCTTCCAAAACGTTTAAAAGAAGCTAGAACTGCTGCAAATTTGTCGCAGAAGGAGCTAGGAATAGCTGCAGGTATCGATCAATTTTCTGCCAGTCCTAGAATAAATCAATACGAAACAGGGAAGCATACTCCAGATTTTTTAACACTTAAGAAAATAGCTAAAGTACTATCAGTACCTACAGCATATTTTTATGCAGAAAAAGATGATTTGGCAGAGGCTATTAAATCGTTTAAAAGCTCTAAATAATTAACCGCTTTAATAATTTTTTGCATTCTGATAGCTGTTTTTCCATAAGCCTCACCTGAGCAGATCTGCCACCGTGCTTATAAGCATTCATCTTGCTTATGTTCTTGCCTGTATCAGTTTTTACGCCTGCTGTTTTCCACGGTTTCCATTGATGAATTAGTTTGGATTGTTGTTGTCTCCGCGTGATGTTCCAACCGTTGCTCATTGTTTTCCTCCAATAATTCGTTTGCAGGATTATCTATTTTACTAAATTTTAGCTCTGAAGAGTTATTCACCTGTTGATTTAGGGCGTTATTTTGCTGTCTTATAAACGTTGTTCTTTTTGGGTTTTTTATGTCAGCAAAAGCAAGATAGGTTTTTCGTGATAGATTTTGAGCCCTCAAAGCGATATCTGCAAACACCTGTATCTGATTGATCATTTTTAGATCCGTTAATCTACGTAATGTTTCATGGAAAAAATGATCGAGTGTTTTTGCTTGCATTAATAGTGCGTACTCGATTTCTGACAGATTGCATCCGTTCAGTTTTTTGATGTCGTTCGCTAATGTTTTTAAAATTGATGCAGCTTTTAGCTTATTCCCATAAATATTCGATATGGTTATTGCCGAATTTGCGAAAACATCAGTATATATATCATTTGGATCAATAGTATTCTCTGTGTTCTTATTTACTTTTTTAGACATTCTCTTATCTCCATGGATGCTCGATTTTATTTAGTCAGATCCCTTCCGTGTATCTTGAGTACCTTGAACATCTTGCTCATCTTGATTGTGTATTGTTCGCTCAAGATGATCAAGGTAATCAAGGTGATCAAGATTATAGCCTTAGTCAATGTTGATCAGGTTTGTCTTGTGCGTAATTTTCATTGGGGAGAGCCCAACACCAGTACGCTTTATTATCCGTAGATATATTTCTTTTTACTTGCACTTCTAATTTTTCTTTTGCTCTTCGAAGGGTTGCTTTGGATATTCCTATTTCGTCAGCTTGTAAGTAGATTGATGTTGATTCAACTGGTCCTTTGGAGAGTAGTGTTTTTAAAAAGCTTATTGCTTCCTTCTGTGCAGAGGGGGTTTTTAGTTCAGGAAGAAGAGATTTCAGGGCTTGAGTTGCGGTAATTTCTGTTGTTTCATCGAGCCACTTTATTCGAGATGTGGTAACCGATGTTCCCTCAATTTTGTACTCTTCAATTGTAAATTTATAACCCAGCTTACAATGAGCAAGATTATTTTTGAGTTCGATGAAAAGCCGAACATCAGAATCATTTGGATCTTCAATCACCAAAAAGCCAGATCTGGCCGCATTAAGAAAGGCTATGCTACCTGTTACACGTGATTTTGCACTTACATCATTACTTTTATTTAGATGAGTAATGCAAACAATCGCAACATTATATTTTTCTGCAAGTTTAGCAAGGGGTGCGAGAGTTCCACGAACCTCGCAATTATTGTACGTATTTATTGTGCCTAAGTATGAAGAAATAGGGTCAATGATAATTAGTAATACATCATTTAGTTCAGAAAGCATTTTTTCCAATGCGTCAATATCTTTAGTCAAATCAAATTGTCTCTCCATGTTGGAGGTTCTTGAGTTTTGAGTTTGAACAGCATCTATAATTTCAATAAATTCTAGGTTAGCATCAGCAGCTATGAGTCTTGGCACAATTGTTGTGCTAGCGTCATCTTCTGCAGAAAGTATTATCGTGCGACCTTTTTTCGCAACACTTTGCGAATGCGGCCACTGTTTTTGTGTGCTTAATGCTGCAGCAATGAATATTGCTAATTGGCTTTTTCCTAAACCTCCTTCACCAGCTAGTAACGCATATTTGCCAAAAGCAAAAACGTTTGGCCATAACCATTCAGTTGGTTCTGGTGTTATTTTGCTTGCGCGCCTATAAATGATTTTCTTTTTAATATTTTTTGATGCTAGAGGTATATTTGTTGCAGAATTGTTATTATCAGGCTTGATTTCGTTGCTATTCATTTGTGAATTCCTTGTCTGTGCCCCTGAGAAAATATTAAATCAGGGGCTATTTTTCATGGTTAGTTATCATTACGACTTGAGGTAACTTTATTTTCTATCCAATTAGTAATGTCTTCTTCTAGCCAGCCCACGGAACGTTTGTGTAGTTTTATAGGTTTGGGAAACAAATCTTGTGCTACAAGTGAATAGATAGTTGATTGCGGTAACCCTGTGCGATCTTGTACCGTTTTTCTGCGTATTATGCGTTTTTCCTTTATCATTGAATGATCCTTCAAGTGTTGTAGAGATCTTATGATAATCAGATAGAACTGCTTAACGCGAGGGAGGTTATCTTGTTAATAACTCTCCTATATTTTTTGATTTACTTATGCTTGTTCTTGTTTTTGTATAAAATGTTCGAGTCTGTTTAGGTCTAACGCCTTAAGAGCATTTATTTTTGTTGTTTTTAGATCTCCAGTACCCTCTTTGCTGACTGGATATATTGCTTCATGCATAACTGAGTCAGTTATTTTAATTTGGTTTTCTATTTGCCAAATATGTAAATCAAGAAATGGTAGAACACTATGTTTTATTAATTCATTTGGTGAAAGTGTTTTGTATTTTTTGCTAGGGTTGGGTATACCAGATATCTCTCTTATAGATGGCAGCATTTTTTTAAACTGTTCAATGAGCATGTAATCTGGTTGTTCAAAATTAGCTGTTAATAATACATTTCTGGGGTTGTTTTGTCTAAACAGTTCCGCAATAGATGTATGAAACCATTCATGGTGTATGTGTTTGAGTTGATCATAGTTACCAAAATTTTGATGTCCTTCTATATAGTGAGCGCGTGCTGCATTGCCTTTTGCTCTTATTAGATTATATTCGGTCATATAAAGCTCATGAACTGTTGTTGGATGAACACTGAGGTATGCGTAAGGATTTTTTTTGTTATGCTCAGATGAGGCGCGATCACGTATAAAGCTGTATAAATCCATTAAATGGGTATTGCTGCTAATATCAACTATTGGATTTTCTCGAAGTATTAAAAGTGTTTCGCGAAAATTTTTAGAAATGCCTTTCTCCATATTTATTAATTGGAGAGCGTAAAAACAGTTCTGCCTGATAAACAATTGCTCGTACCATTCTTCATTCGTGAGTTTTCTTGCGCTGTCATATTTTTTCAACGAATACCAGCTTGGCAATTCTTTAGCATTCTTAATTTTACGTTTATGTTTTATTTTAAGTGTTGGCCGACTTAGCATTTTCCGGTTCCTTTTATTTTAGTTTTTTTAACGCATCTAAGAACTCAGCCCACCATTGCATCATTTCACGACGTTCATCCAAATATTCGGCGCGATTGTATGCAGCTCTTATTTTGTTGCGTTCGGTATGTGAAAGTTGACGTTCAATCGCGTCACGGTTCCATCCATTCTCATTTAATAGCGTCGAGGCCATTGCCCGAAATCCATGACTTGTGAGTTGCTCTTTTGTATAGCCAAGTCTTCGTAGTCCGGCATTGAGAGTGTTATTTGATATTGGTCTACTATTTGTGCGTACTGAAGGAAAAAGGTATTTACCATCACCTGTCAGTGGCTTTAGTTCATGTAGGATTTTTATGGCTTGAATAGGCAAGGGAATGAGATGATCTAATCGCATTTTCATCTTATCTGCAGGAATTCTCCATATTGCATTATCTAGATCAAACTCTCGCCATTCAGCTGTTCGTAGCTCGCCAGGTCTAACAAATAATAAAGGCGCTAACTGTAATGCGCATCTAGTAGGAAGGAATCCTTCATATCCATCTATGCTACGGAGAAGTTGTCCTATTTCTTTTTTATCTGTTATTGAAGCGAAGTGCTTCTTTTTGACTGGGGGGAGAGCGCCTCTTAGATCTGCTGCAGGATTGCGTTCAGCACGTCCGGTTGCAATAGCATATAAAAACACTTGGCTACATATTTGATTTGATCTGTGAGCTGTTTCAATTGCGCCTCTAGCTTCAACTCGCTGCAAAGTAGTTAATAACTGTGGGGCGTTTATTTCGCTAATTGGTTTGCTTCCAAGCCAAGGGAAGATGTCATTGTTGAGTTGACTCAAAATTCTGTCAGCGTGTTTTGGCGTCCACTTGGTAATAAATTTATGATGCCACTCTCTAGCGATTACCTCAAATGAGTTAGCGGAGGCATTTTGCCTGGCGAGTTTCTGAGCTTTTTTGTTTTCACCAGGATCAATATTTTTGTCCAACAATTTTTTAGCGTCATTTTTCTTTTCACGAGCATCTGCAAGAGATACTTTGTCGTATACTCCGAGAGCAAGTTTCTTTTCTTTCCCGTTAAATCGATATTTGAGCCTCCAATATTTAGATCCTGATGGAGTAATGAATAAGTATAGGCCATCGCCATCAAACAGCTTGTATGCCTTTTCACGCGGTTTTGCGCTTTTTATTTGAGTGTCTTTTAGCTTCATGGGGGCATCTCCTCTGGTGGGGTTGCATGATGCCCCACATATATGCCCCCATTTATCCTGTAACTTGGGGGCTTTTGTTAGAATTCTTGAGAAGAGATGTTATAGAAAAATAGCTTATTTACAAGGGTTTTTGGAATTTATTAGAGTTCTTCAGAGCTGAATTATGCGGAGAGGGTGGGATTCGAACCCACGTGGGAGCTTACGCCCCCCATCCGATTTCGAGTCGGTGCCGTTATGGCCACTTCGGTACCTCTCCATAAGAACGGCATTATCTTTGATTTGTCTTCATAAGTCTAGGTAAAAGCACGTAAACTTTGCCCATGTTTTGATAAGAATTATTACCACATAGATTTCATTTTTGAAAAATCTTCATAGTTTTCTAGCATATCCTCATCCACATACTTCGTTTTTTTCAATTGAACTTTAAACATGGTAAAGCAATTCGTTGTGTAACGGGGCATCTTCTTGGTGTGCTTTTCCAATAGTGTTATATATCTTTCCTCAAAAGAAGAAATAATATTTTTAAGTTCATGACTTTTGTATTTAAAAACAAATGGAGTCATGATCTCAGGCTGACCCATATGAGTTTTAAATACACCTAATACATCTTCAAATTCATGAATAAGCTGAGTAAGTTCCTTGTCTAAGGGCGATTCAGATTGACATGAGGCAGGTAGCTTTGTTTCAATACTGACTATGATATTGTTCATATCACGCTGCATTCCCTTGCCCATCGCTCTATACAATTGGTTTGCAGGTGTTGAGAACCAATCTTGATTATCTTCCTGCACAGTGAGTTGTGATTCAATTCCCGCAAAAGTTCTACCAATATCATGTTCAGAAAGAATTTTTATTTCACTGTTATGGATATCAATGCCATTTTTTGAAAAATATTTTAATAAATGATAAACATTAAATATAGATGGTTGATAATGTCCGCTATAGGTTGTTATTGCTTGTAATATTCCATTTTGTATCTTTAACTCGCCCGCGCAAAGGACAGGAGCACCTGCATTCATGGAAGAATGCACTAACGATTCCTCATTGTGCCAATGATTAAATAAACTGAGTTCTCCATTGATATTCAAGGTAAATGATGCAAAACCTCCTTTATGATGAGAGATCATCTCGCTTGTATCAAATATTTTTCCATTTTGTTTGAAAATACCTCTAGTGAGTTGAACTCGGTATTGCCATCTTTCTTCAGGTTTCAAGTAAAGTTTATTGTTGTTTGCATCACTTTTTGTGTCTTCGTCATTTACTTCAAGAATTCTATGAGTTTCAATTGCATTTTTTAATTCTGATGCTTTAGTATTATTTTCCGGTCGTCTTGTGTGAGCTTTGTAAAAGGGCGCAGGGTAAAAAGGGGATTGTGCTGGAACATATTCAGGATTGATTAACTTATATTTATCCCTTTTTTTCATTAAATATGATAATTGATTCTCAATATCACTTATTGGGCTTGAAAGGTCTAAGCTGTCACTTGCAATGCCAAAAATATCAGCAAGAAAAGAGAAGGCTTTTTTTCGTGCTTCATCTGAGTGCTGTGTGTCTTTGTAAACAATCCATGCTGCATCTATTCGACTTGCCAAAGATCCTGCGCTTTCTAAGTAAATTTCATCGATTTGACTGGATTTGTGTTCCGGCTGTTTTGAAGATTTCATAAGTATAGTTGCTCGTGGCTAAAATTAAGATGATCATTATAATGACTATTATCTAAAGATCAATCAAATTTTAGCCAATCTATACTTTTGGATTTTTTAAAAACTATTGTGCTCCATTTAAATAAGGCGGCGTTAAATCAGGTTTTGTCATACTTCCTGGGTATTGTCTGTCAGGTACAGGATATTCTGCATGAATGGTTGAGGATGACATACCAGGCGGAATTTTTAAGGGGGGTATGCTTCTGGCTTTAAGATAATCGGTGTTACGATTCACGATAACACCATTGTTGCCATAAATGTATGAACAACCGCTTAGAAATAAAACTAAGCAGGACATGGCTATTATTTTTATTTTATACATGGAACCTTCTCATTATTATATTAATGTTTTTTCGCGTAACATGCCCATTTCGTGCAATACCGTTTTAAGTTCATCACGATATTTAGCATCTAAAGGCGTTAAGGGTAAACGTATACCAGATGGGATTAAACCCATTTCATACAAAGCCCATTTGGTAGGGATGGGGTTGGTTTCCAGAAATAAGGCTTTATGTAATGGCATAAGCTCTGAATTAAGCTTATTAGCTAAAGGTTTATTTCCAGATAAAGCAGCTTGGCAAAGTTCAACCATTTTTTGTGGAGCAACGTTAGCAGTGACGGATATGACACCTTTTGCGCCATTCAACATGAGTTCATAGGCGGTGAAATCATCACCACTATAAACAATGAATTCTTTACCACAGCGTTGGATAATTTCAATGGTGCGATCCACCTTTCCAGTTGCTTCTTTAATGCCAACGATAGTATTAATCTTGGCTAAACTTTCAATAGTTTCGGGTAACATATCGCAAGCGGTACGGCTAGGCACATTGTATAAAATAATAGGCAAGGTGACTTTTTCAGCAATGGTTTTGTAATGTTCATAAAGCCCTGCTTGGGTGGGCTTGTTATAATAAGGCGTTACAATCAATGCTGCATTGGCGCGGGCTTTTCTAGCATTTTCGGTGAGTTCAATCGTATGTTGGGTTGAATTGCTGCCGGTACCTGCAATAATGGGGATGCGGTTTTGTGCTTGACTTACTACGCTTGAAATAAGATCAAAATGCTCAGCTGTAGTAAGGGTTGAGCCTTCACCTGTCGTGCCAGTTACCACTAAAGCATCGGTTTTTGAGGCAATATGCCATTCCACCAAGTCCTGCAAAGCTTTTTTATCAATAGAACCATCCGGTTGCATAGGTGTAACAAGTGCTACCATGCTGCCATTAAACATGCATTTTCTCCAACTGACTGAGTTTTATGTGCATCATACCTAGATTAAGGTTTGTTGACAATTAGTTGGGGGTTTAAAATGCGGTAGAATCGGCTAATTAAATTCTCAACTCATGTCAACAGTTAAACAATAAATTTATCAACAAGTTAGCTTCATTTTATTATCTGGTTAAGACTGTTTAAAAAATAATCAAAATGTAGTATAATGATACACATGGGAGTGTTGTTTATCTCGGCAGTGAGGGGTATTGATGTTACATCATAAACAGACAGTTATCGTACCAGGTTTTTCTTATGCTATTCGAGGGGATTTACAAGGAATGGAAGCATCTGTAAAGAACTCCCAAGATAAGCTCGGTGTGTCGCGCACTGAATCTTTACTAAAGCGTTTTCAACAAACACCCGAAGAACTAGACAATGCTATTTTGTTCCTAAAAGTCGATACAGCTTTACTTGCAAACCCTACTTTTAAACAGCTATTACAGATGTTAGCGCAAACTTCGGCAGTTGAGTTACGATTGATTTTTGAGACTCGTGATGAGTTAGCCACACAATCAAATGAGATTATTCGCGCAGTGCAAGAAGGAGTTGATAGCACAGCATTGCGGTTTCCCATCACTTTTCATTATGTTGATGAGACGCACCAACTCAAGGCTTTTAATGGAAAAGCTCGTGAGGCGTCATTTTTAAATACGTCTGATCCTTATACTGCATTTGAAGAAGCTGTCATCCATCGCATGCAAACAAGCAATGTTCAACGCTTGCAGACTCCCAAGCTTATAGTAGAAGAAAAAAAACACAACAACGCCGATGTACGTGACTATGACTATATAGAGGATAAAAAAACCGGAAAAAAAATTAAGCTAAAAGAATTGGCCTTGAAAAAATCGCTAGGAGAAGGATTAACTCCAGAAGAGCGTAACAAACTTGCTCGCTCAAAGGTAAAAGAAGTACAACATGTTTCCGTAGCACAGGGAGAACAAGTGAGGCAAGACGAAAAACAAGCAGACCGGGAACAAACACAAGCCCAAAACCAGGAACAAACGATTAGCCAACAATGTATTTCCGAACAAGACTTAGATTACGAACTCTATACGGATCTATGGATTGATGCTAAAACATTTCGAAGTCCTCCTTATTCAGACATCATCGCAACCTTATTCGAGCACAATGAAAAAGAGATTGAGAATGCTTATGCTGCACTTGAAAAAGAAATTTTTGCAAATCTACCGCAATCGATCAAAGGTCTGACTCATGAAGCGGCTTTTTTTATTGCTTATAATCTACCTGCTTTAACAGCCATCAACCGTGATCCTTATGCTGT
This sequence comes from uncultured Coxiellaceae bacterium, assembly GCA_964533645.1. GTDB lineage: Bacteria > Pseudomonadota > Gammaproteobacteria > DSM-16500 > DSM-16500 > JABDBK01. The sequence continues at coordinate 3,977 of CAZHMQ010000016.1, read as the reverse complement.
GCCCAAGGTCTTTAAACTTAACAAAACATCCAAAGGAGAATTCATTTTAGCGTATGATCCTTACCAGGAAAATAAAAACTCCTCTGCTTTCAGAGCATCGGCCCATTATTATTATGAAGCATCAGAGTCTATCTATTCTATACATCTTACTGAACAAGAGGTTAAAGATAGCATTGACGATGACGCTTTGTTTAACATACTCTGTATGGATAAAGAGGGTGCAAATCAACCTCAATTTACAGCTCGTCGTTTAGCTCATCTTGGGTTACGTTTCGGTCATTTCGGTATTCGACATTTTTTCTCAAAGCTGAAAGAAGTGGATAGATTTCATCCAGAGTTCTCTCAATTTCTTGCTAAACATTATCTGAAATATTTTAAACATCTTGATCAGTTTCTCGATCAACCCGATTTCTTGTCATGTCTTGATAAAATTAAAAAATACGATGATCAACAATTATGTTGTTTAAAAAAATTTCTTGAAGGTACGGGTTCTTCTAAACACGATTTAAATGCTACCTTAGCGGCATTTGATGTTTTCTGGAAGGAAATAGAGTTATTGTTTCGGGAGCAAAAAGCATCGATAGACAATTTTTTGAAAGCAACATGGATAACTCCAGAAGCGGGTAACCCTGTGGTTTACATGCCGCGTTTGCTCACTCTGCTCAAGAATGCCAGAAATGTAGATGAACAACTGGCTTGTTTAGACGGTATCCATCTAGACCATAATGCAGCCTATTATGCTTCACGCTATGAAGGGTATAAGTTGGTTTCTTGGGAAATGGGATTTAACTATTGCAAGCTTGAGCATGACTCGTTTGAATTCAATCCTGAGTCAAGTGTTTATCGAGAGGAACTCGAGAATCTCTTGCAAACCTTGATTAGACTATCGATGTTGGACTCACATGGAAAGCTGAGAAAAGATAAAAAAATTCCTGAAGAGTTGAAACGTTATTGGTTAATTCAAGATGCCTCTATTTCAATCTCGACAACACAACTAGAAGCATTACGAAAAGAAAATAAAGCTATTCCCTATGCATCCGATAAGGAGAAGCCACCTTATAATCTTTATTATTTACCTGAGGAAAGCGATACACTGGAGAAAATAGGTACCACCAAACCCAAGCGAGCTATCGGTACAGGATTAAATCGATTGTTACGTACCATAGGGTTGCAATCTTCAGGCATTAACCTAAAAGATTTGGCGAAGGCATTGGATTGTCAAGAAAACATCTGTCACCACATTGAAACGGAAACCCCACCTTCGAAGAATAAGCTGGATGAATTTCCTATCCAAGATGGAGAGAAGGCTTTTGTTTTTTCAGGTGATGCGCTATTTTATGTTTCAAGACGTTATGGAAGCGACTCTAAGCCCATTAAAGTTTGCGAACAAATTACAGCAAGTGCGGAAACTGTCAATGCATTAAAAAAGTTGCTCCATCCTAAGAAGAGAGCAAAACCGTTATCTTCAATCGAATTAGAGCATATCCTAAACACCATAAATTATGACCCGGAAAAAGAGTTTATAAGATTAAGATATATAGATAGAATCATTCGTTTCAGTAAAGCTGCATATTCAGGAGACTGTCGTGCAGGTCAGCTTGCATTAGCTTTGTTATTTATTTGCAATGAACGTTCCAGTGATCAGATCAAAGATCCGAGACATATTTCATTCTTAGTGGAGCAAATTGATAGAGTATATCGTGCTTATAAGGCAACTGAAATCCAATACATCTGTAATCGATGTTTAAATTTATTTTCCCTAGGTATTAAACTGGATGTCCATGAAGCCTATGTTCTATTCTGTTCATTAGCAGAGGAGAATACTTTTGAGTTTGAAAACTTATACGGTTCCAGAACAGCCTATCTTAAAAAGTTGTTTGATTTATTAGAAAAAAGCAAATATGGTACTTGCCGTCTTCTAGGATTGTATACCCGTCCCAATATGTTTGAATTCATAAGGTCTGCTCCGGGTCGCGACCCACATATAAAATCGTTACCTTTTCTTGTTGACAGTGCAACTTTATTATTTTCAGATCCAGACGTTTCTCGTTGTTATAAACACGATTTACTCCTGTTTGCTGATTTATTAAATGCGAACCCTGTAAATCATTATTACGAAACCCTCTCACCTCCAACAACTGAAAATACTACAAATAAGGACGTCTGGAATAAAGTGAAAACATTCTTGGCAGAAGCCGCTCAAAATCCAGAAAAACAATATCTTGATTATGCTTTCAAACGTATGCTCTCTGCACAAAAGGGTTTTACCTTAACTCAAGTTTTAGCAGTTTTCGAAAATGCTCAAAATGTTGTTGATGTAGATCGCCTTTTACAAGAACATGGCTTTATACTTGACCGTTTCTCACCTCCGCCCTTCTTGTCTGACTGTAACGCAGTCAAGGATGCTCTCATAGATATTATTTTGTTTTATAAAGAAGAGACTTCTCAGGTCGAAGAATCCAAGAAGGTAGATAATCAGGGATATGAGAAGCAAACATTATCTACAAAATCCGTTGAAGAACTGAAAGATCAATTTAATGAGATGATAAAAAAGTTAGGTTTTATTAAAAAAACGATGTTCAAGATTTTGCTGGAAAAATTAACATATGCGTCTATTGAAAATGAATTTAATTCTGCTTTGAGTAAACATCTGGGAAAAGATGAGCTTGAAGTGATATTGAAAATAATCAAAACATTTTTTCCTCCCGTGACAACAGAGTTTATAGATCAACTCTCCATAGAAACTCAACAAGCTAAAGAGCTTTCTACCTTATGGGCCTCATTGTTTACGAGAGAAAATTATAAGGATTTCCATGGCTCTTTTATGGATATACTCAAGAATGAAAATCTAACTCGATGGACTTACAATGAATTCCATGCATTTATATCGTTCTTAGACAAGATTCCCCAACGGCCATTGAAAGGTTTTGCGATCAATTTGTTTCAAGCAAAAAAGACATATGGTGATGAAAAGGAATGCAAAGATAATGAAACCGAATACACAAAAATGTTAAATGTTGTATTTGGTCTACATGAGACAGGCATGCCTTCCGATTATTTACAAAAAGTCATTATGCTAGCCACCCAAGGTGTGAATAATAAAGAATTGCGCGTGTTTTGCGAAGCATTGAAATCCACTTATGCAGCGAACCCGAATGATCCCCTGCTTCTTTGGCTTATGCGTGGTAAGGAAGGGTTACCTTCTCAAACCCTGATTGCTATAGTAACACTCACCGCAGAGATAAAAGATAATCGATCAAGTTTAAAAGATTTATTGGCTAAACTCGCTTCTTTCGAAAACAATCAGCTTGAATGGTTAACTCGAGCATTAGGCGGATCTTCCGATCAGGATCAGCGGCTTATTTTAGATATTTTAAATAAGAGTTATAGTAGAACCCCAAAAAAACAACAACCCTCTTCAAAAGAAGACTACGTAGACTTGATTGCATCTCTTAAGAGTAAGAGACTTTCTTCTAATAATAATAATGACCTTGAAGCATTGCACAAGTTTTACCAAAATACGAGACCTATGCTACCTGCTTTGAAAAATGCTTTGGAGTGTAAATCTTATCAGTCATTTTCAGATTTATTAACCAATTTTGAAAAAACTCCTCATGGACAACGGGATTTTTCGCTAGACCAACTTGAGCGTGTCATCAATACATCTGCTGATTCTAGCAATGAGAGCTTAAATAGTTATGAGCACCGCAAACAACTCATGGAAGCGACTATGTTTGTTAATGAAGCAGGTCGATCACTGCCCATTTACGGCGGTAATCCTGCTATGGAGTTAACCAATCAAGAAATTCAATCTTATCTTAAAAATATACGTGGGCAAACACCATCTTTTTCGCAAATGCTGTTGGTTCTGCCACTGCTACGAGAAGCCATGTATCGCGCCACAGGTCAATTTCCTTACTCCACCCAACTTGTTGCCCTGATTGAAGGGTTAATGAAAGGTCCTCGATTAATAGAAA
>CAZHMQ010000015.1:0-32269 GCA_964533645.1 uncultured Coxiellaceae bacterium | reverse complement strand
ATGATCACGGCAGTATCAGAAAATAATATGGCCAAAGGTTTGTCTATCACACCTAACCACATTAATAATGCATTAATGAGACCTTTAGGTTTTATCATGGTAATGATGGCATAGGTGCGAATCAGTGAGCTTGTCCAAAAAGGAATAATAATCCCCAGAATAAGAATATTTTTGAGGCCATTATCTATGCGCGCGATAGCATAGGCAAAAGGATAACCTATGATTAAACAAATTAAAGTGCAAATACCCGCTAGATAAAAAGATTGATTAAATATTTTTAAATAAATAGAGTTTTTAATGGCATGATAATTGGAAATTGTCATGGGAAATTGCAATAAATGGCTTTCATCATGGGTGAGAAAGCTTGCGATACTCACTAAACAAAAAGGCAACAAAGCAAAAAGAATAAGCCAAGTCCAATTCATGCTGAGCGAAAAAAGTCTAAAAGTATTGTCATCCTTCATGGGGTAAGACAACCTCCCAACCAGATAACCATGTTATCCATACATGCTCGCCTAACGCGTATTCGACATGTTCATCATCTTCGTTAAAAAACTTTGTTGCCGCCACTAACAGTTGATTGGGTAATCGCACCATAAAGTCAACCGTGGTTCCTTTATAGATGACTTCTTCAATGACGCCAGGAAACATATCTGATGTATCATCCACTTCTGACAGCCCCCACATTTGCAAATCTTCAGGACGAATGAGTACATGTAATTTTTGACCTTCCGTAAAGTTATAATTGCCTTTTACGAGGCGTGTTTTACCATTTACATTTAAGCTGATTTTGTTCTCGTCAATCGTTTGTACAACACCCGCAAAGTTGTTAACCTCGCCTATGAATTTAGCCACGCTTAAACTGCTAGGTTCTTCATACACTTGTCTGGGGGTCCCTACTTGTTCAATGCCTCCTTCATACATCACGACCACGCGATCTGACATGGAAAGCGCCTCTTCTTGGTCATGTGTGACAAAGATAAAAGTGATGCCTAGTTTACGTTGTAATTGTTTTAGTTCTATTTGCATTGTTTTGCGTAGTCTATAGTCAAGCGAGCTTAAAGGTTCATCAAGTAGTAGTACTAAGGGTCTGTTCACAATCGCGCGAGCCACCGCAACACGTTGTTGCTGTCCCCCACTTAATTGTTCCGGTCTACGCGAAGCATATTTTTCAAGTTTGACAGTTTTTAAAACTTCAGCGACACGTTCTTGTATGTCGGTCTTTGGAAGCTTTTGACAACGCAATCCAAAAGCAACGTTCTCAAACACTGTCATATGAGGAAAGAGCGCGTAGCTTTGAAAAACGGTGTGTACATGACGTAAATGGGGTGGTAATCCATTCACATCTTTACCATTAATCAAGATTTGGCCGGTCGTAGGTTCTTCAAAGCCGGAGATGAGGCGTAGTAAAGTAGTTTTGCCACAACCAGACGGTCCAAGTAAGGTGAGAAATTCACCATTATGAACCTTGAGATTTAGGTCATACAAAATAGTATGGCCATGAATCGACTTCGAAACTCCGCGAAGTTCAATTACGTTTGCAGTCATTTTCTCTCATTATCTCCTGAGGCGAGAGGTTCAAAAAAAGATATAATAATGTTTGTTATGGTTAGTCATATTCTGGTTAATTGCAAGGGTAAATTGAATTATTTTATGCGATTTTCTAATGACCATATCAACTATTGTTGGTATAATCGCGACCATCATTTTTCTCGGGGTCATTATGTTACTTAAGCAAGAAAAAGAATGGTTTGACTTTGCTGCGATGGATACACAGGAAATAAAGTCATTACTCCAAAAATATAATTTAATATTAACAATCGATGAAGTTTTAACCATACAAAATATCATATTGAAACGTCCCCCCACGCTTGCCGAATTAGTGCTTTGGTCTATACAGGGTTCAGAGCATTGCTCTTATAAAAGCAGTCGTAAGCATTTAAAGAAAATGGTTACCGATGGACCAAATATTATTTTAGGTGCAAAAGAAGATGCAGGGATTGTCTCGGTTGCGAAAGATCATGCAGGAAAACGTTATGGCATAGTGATAAGTCATGAGTCGCACAACCATCCTTCACAAATTGTACCTTATGAAGGTGCTGCAACTGGCGTCGGTGGGAATGTGCGTGATGTCTGTTGTATGGGCGCAGAAGTCATAGCCATTGCAGACGGTTTGCGTTTCGGTGATATCCGGCGACAAAAAACCCAATGGATACAAGATGGCGTTGTTTCAGGTATTGCTGGATATGGAAATCCTATCGGTGTACCCACTATCGCGGGCGATGTGTATTTTGATGCGGGTTATAATGATAATTGTTTAGTCACTGTTGTCACGTTAGGAGTTGTGCATGAGGATGATGTCATTCATTCCTATGCCCCTAGTATGGCAGAAAAGTATGTTTATATACTGGTAGGTAAACCTACGGATAATAGCGGATTTGGCGGTGCAAGCTTTGCATCCACAGAACTCGTTGAAGAACAGAAAGAACAAAATAAAGGCGCAGTGCAAGAGCCTAATGCATTTTTAAAACGGCATTTGCTCAAAGCCAATTATGCATTATTCAACATACTGAAAGAAAAAAATCTCATTGCTAAAGTGGGTTTTAAAGATTTAGGTGCGGGGGGTGTAGCATGCGCAAGCGTTGAGATGGCAGAAGCCGGTGGGTATGGCGCTGAAATTGATATTGAAAAAATTCCTACGAGCATGTCCCATTTGCATCCTTCCGTGATGTTATGTTCTGAAACGCAAGAGCGTTTTATGTGGGTTGTGCCACCTGATTTAGTCGATCTTATATTACATCATTATAACAAAACTTTTGCTTTGCCTGATATTTCCATAGGCGCTTCAGCTGCTGTCGTTGGCAAAATACGTACGGATCATCAATACGTGGTCAAGTATTTAGGTGAAGTGATTGTGAATGCAAAAGCAAGCGATATTACTAAAGGCATGCTTTATGATAGACCCTATGCTCCCGTTGAAAAAATATTTACTGAGCCTGTGCTTACAGAAATAAATGATTATAATACTGTATTACTGCAATGTTTAGCTCATGAAAATATTGCATCCCGTGTACCGATTTTTGAAAAATACGATAAGCAGGTGCAAGGTCGTACGGTCATTGAAGCGGGCGAAGCTGATGCAGGTGTGATGCAGCCTTTTAACGAAAGTAAATACCCCGCAGAAATTCAATCGGTGGGAGTTGCATTGTCGCTTGATCAGTGTCCGCGTTACAACAAAATTGATCCTTATTGGGGCGCGGTAAATGCAGTAGTAGAATCTGCTCGTAATGTTGCAGCAGTGGGTGCATTACCTCAAGCACTCACAGATTGCTTATGTTTCGGTAATCCTGAAAAACCAGAGCAAATGTGGGATTTCACAGAATCCGTACGTGGCATTGTGGATGCATGTCAAGCGATTGGTTTAAAAGAATATCCCGGCGTGCCATTACCGATTATTTCCGGAAATGTATCGTTGTATAATGAATCTAAGACTGGCGCCATTCCACCTAGCCCAATGATCAGTTGTGTTGGTAATATGCCCGATGTCAAAAATGCAGTGACGAAATCGATTCAACAAGTCGGTTCAACATTGCTATTAGTTGGCGAAAGACGTGATGAATGTGGTGGCAGTGTATTCTATGATTTGCATGGTGTATTAGGCGCGCATGTTCCCCAACCTGATCTTGGTACCATAGCCACTGAGATTCGTGCAGTGGCTTATGCAATACAACAAGGACTTGTGTTGTCTTCGCATGATATTTCAGATGGTGGTGTTGCAGTTGCCCTCGCTGAAATGACATTTAAAAATCACTATGGTGTGCACGCGACTATTCCTGGCGAGCTAGCCTTGCATAAAAGATTGTTTAGTGAAACCGGTGGTTTCATCTTAGAAGTTGCACCTGAAAAATTGGACAATGTTACAAAAATCTTTTCTAATGTTGATATGCCTTTGTATCGTATTGGTAAAACGACTAAACAACATATGATTATTATTAATGATGTGATTTGTGTGCCTGTTAAAGAAGCACAAACCGCATGGGAAAATGGTCTTAGGGAAAAACTTTTATGACGAGTATCGACTATAAATCAGCAGGTGTAGATATAGATGCTGGTAATGAAGCGGTTAAGCGTATCAAGCGTTCGGTTGAAAGTACTTTTTCAAAAGCCGTATTAACCGATATTGGAAGTTTTGGTTCATTGTATGATCTTAAAACTTTGATGCAAGAGTATCAGCATCCGGTCATGGTGCAGAGCATTGATGGGGTGGGAACTAAAACTATCATTGCGCACATGATGAATAAATACGATACCTTGGGCATGGATTTAGTAAGTTCAACAACGAATGATATTATTGTCTTAGGCGCAAAACCTTTAACGTTATTGGATTATATTGCAAACGATACATTAAATCCTGATATTGTCGAGAAATTAGTATTAGGCATGGTGAAAGCTTGCAGGGAGAATGAGATTTCATTAGTAGGCGGTGAAACGGCTGAAATGCCAGGGACTTATTTGCCAGGTGAGATTGATTTAGTGGGCGTTATTACTGGCGTAGTTGAAAAAGATAAAGCCATTTTAGGTAAAAATATCGCGCCTGGTGATGTAGTATTAGCATTTGCATCAAGTGGTTTACATACTAATGGTTATTCGCTTGCGCGTAAACTTTGCTTTGACATTGCTAAATACTCTATTGATCAATATATTCCTGAGTTACAGCGTACCATAGGCGAAGCTTTGCTCGAACCCCATATCAATTATACTCGCCCTGTTTTGCACTTATTAAAACATGGGATCACTATTAAAGGTATGGCGCACATCACAGGGGGTGGTTTGTTAGAAAATATCCCTCGTGTGTTGCCAGCCGGTTGTTCTGTCGAGATTCATAAAAAAGCATGGCCAGAACAAGCATTGTTTTCATTACTCTCGGGTTTGGGAAATTTAACAGAAGAAGAAAGTTATCGCACATTTAATATGGGTGTAGGTTTGGTCATGATAGTGGATGGCAGTGTGATTGAAAAAGCACGTGCTGCCTTACATGATTACTCCGAGTTTACTTTATTTGAAATTGGCAAAGTTATCAAAGGCGAGAGAAAAGTATCTATATGCGTATAGCCATTATTCAGTTTCCAGGATCCAATTGTGAGCGCGAAACTAAGCTTGCCGTACTTCGTGCGGGGATGATTCCCGAAGAATTTTTGTGGAATGAGCCTACAGTGAAGACGCAAGATTATGCAGGATTTATTATTGTAGGTGGATTTTCCTATGAAGATCGTGGCCGAGCAGGAGTGATTGCAGCTCTTGATCCTTTGATGCAAGCCATTAAACAACAGAGTGCATTAGGCAAGCCTATTTTAGGCATTTGCAATGGTGCGCAAATTCTCGTTGAAACAGGATTGGTTCCAGGCTTGGAGCATCATAAAGTGGGTATGGCACTTACGGAGAATAAACGGGTTCAACAGGGTAAAGTGCTTGGCACAGGATATTATAATGCTTGGGTAAATATGCGTTTATCCGATCATTATCAATTAAATGCATTTACACGTCATTTATCCCCTAAAAATATTTTGCATATACCTGTTGCGCATGGCGAAGGTCGATTTATTATTCCACCCGCTTTGTTAATGGAAATGCAACATAATGGACAGTGTGTATTTCAATACTGTGATTCAAGCGGAAATATGGTGGATGAATTTCCTGTGAATCCGAATGGTTCCATTCAAAATATTGCAGCAGTTTCGAATAAAGCGGGCAATGTGATGGCTATGATGCCTCATCCAGAACGAACGACTCATGGCGATGCCATTTTTACTTCCATGCGTGAATATATAGAGCAAGGCTGTCATCAGCGTGTTTTACCTATGCATTATCAGGCGAAAAGCTTAACTGGCAAAAAATATATGACCTTGCATCATGAATGTTTGGTTGAGTTGATGATTACAGATAACCAAGCGTTATCAATGGAAAATGCTTTGCGCCATCATGGTATGACGGTAACAATCAAGCGGTATACTCACTGGGAAATTGCCTGCGATTCACTGGATGAATTAGAAAAAATAAAAGCATCTGGTGTATTATTTAATGATAGAAAAGAAAAATTAGTTTCTGTAAATGATGTTAAAAAGACAAATCATATGGCAATACTAACTCGTGCAAAAGACGATATGCTAGGCTTGCAAAAATTGCAAATGTTAAAAAATCATTTTGATATCACTACGCTTAAGTCGTTACATCATAGCACAGTATGGTGTATATGCGCTGACAGTGATATATCGGAACATATTACTAACTCTACTATATTATTGAACCCTTATGCCCATGACTACTACCATTATGAGTGATTATGCAGAACATATTAAACAAGCTTTAACCAATTGTTTGATACAAACGGATTTTAAAGTTGGACATAAATATCAAGGCAAAGTCCGCGATACTTATGATCTTGGCGATAAATTAATGTTGGTTACCACGGATAGACAAAGCGCATTTGATCGTGTGCTTGCGGCTGTTCCGTTCAAAGGCCACGTATTAAATTTAACAAGTGCTTGGTGGTTTGAAAAGACAGAACATATTATCCCAAATCATGTGATTACCATTCCTGATCCAAACGTGACTATGGCAAAAAAATGCAACGTCTTTCCAGTGGAATTTGTCGTGCGTCACTATGTGACAGGGACTACCAACACCTCACTTTGGACGCAATATAAAAATGGCGTAAGAAATTATTGCGGTAATCCCTTGGCTGAAGGAATGCGTAAAAATCAAAAATTAGAAAAACCCATATTGACACCTACGACTAAAGATGAAAAACATGATATGCCAGTGAGTGCCGAAGAGATTTTAACGTCAGGTTTAATGAACGAGGCAGATTGGAAAATGGCATCTCAGGCAGCCATGCGTTTATTTGAGCTTGGTGTTGAGATAGCTGCTAAACACGGTTTAATTTTAGTGGATACTAAGTATGAGTTCGGCAAAGATGAGCAAGGTAATATCTTATTGATTGATGAAATTCATACTCCCGATTCCAGTCGTTATTGGCTTAAAGAGAGTTACGAGCAACGTTTTGCGGAGCAGCTCGAACCTGAAAATATCGATAAAGAGTTTTTACGTCTATGGTTTGCGGATCATTGTGACCCTTATCATGATGCTGTATTGCCTAAAGCTCCTGATGAATTAATTGTGACGTTATCGTCCCGTTATATTCAATTATATGAAATGATTACAGGTCAGAAATTTCATTTTCCAGAGCAAAATATGAAGATTGAAGAACGTATTATGCGCCATGTTGCGGGTTGCTTGTAACATAAAATCAATAAGTTGGGTCGTTTTTTTAAAAAAGCGCTTCCTTGTGTACACATGCTCAATATGCCATCTGCTATAATAAATAGATAAAGGCAGTGTATAAAACGAGAGGGTGGTATGGAAGAAAAACGACCAATTCCAGACAATAAAGCAGGTGCTGATGAGGTAAAACCGCCATCAGAATCGCCTCCTTCTTATAGCGAAGCGAGTGCTGATGAGTTAAAGCCGCCGTCAGAACCGCCTCCTTCTTACGATCATGCTGTAGTGGATGTCAAATCGGTTGAGCCGCGTCCTTATGAGGAGCGTGACATAGACGAAGACGAAATAGTAAAACCTCCTACTCAAGATAGTGGAGAAGTGGTTGAGCATACTATGTCTGAGGAGGAGCTCTCTCCACCTAAAGAGCCGCCTCCAGGGGACCTTCCTACTGAACCGGAAGGCCCGCCTCCTGTGTATAAAGAAACAGAAGAGCTTTCCGTTTACGATGCTAAGCCACCTGCAGGAGCGGCACCTGAAGCGACTGATACGTTCACAACACCGACAATTCCTGAGGAAAAAGAGCATCCATCTGTGGTGGATACATCTTATGCGACTTCTACGGCTTTTGAGGAAAGTACAGAGCAAAGAAGCTACAGTAAGGCAGGTCAGCGGTCATCTACATTCCACGGAGGAGGGTATGGTTTTTTTGTGGCAGTAGCATTTGTGGTGTCACCTTACAGTATGTTTATGGTGCCACTCTTTGTTACGACTGACTTAATGTATGCGCTGCAACTACAACGTGACGCCCAAGAAAGCTTGTCTGCGAATAGTAAAACCTTGAATGATTTAAAAGACCAACTTAAAGATTTGAAGGTTGCATTAACTACGAATGATAAAAGCCCACAAGACTATCTGAAAGAAGTTGAAAAAATTAAGACACAATTAGAAGCTATAAAAGATAATGGAACGCTAACCGAAAAACATCGTGCAACCGAGTTATTAAAGAGAGTAGAAAGGTATAACACTTTGGGTAAAGCAGAAGAGGCAAAACAAGAGCGAGAAAAAAGTAAAGCGATGGATGCACCAAAAAAAGAGCAAGAGAAAACAAAAGAGGATGATACATCTAGTACATTCCGAATGAGAGGATAAACCTTTATACAAGGTATCAACTTTCCACGATCTGTGGTAAAATGCGCACGAAATTCATATTTATCCCCAACTATAGTATAGACCAAGAAGAGTGTTATGTGCGGAATCATTGGTATTTACAGTCACACTCCTGTGGCTGCCGAAATTTATGATAGTTTGATTCATTTACAACACCGTGGCCAAGATGCTGCAGGGATACTTACCTGCAACGAACGGTTTTATGTAAAACATGGTTTAGGTTTAGTGCGTGAAATTTTTCAACCTAATGACATCCGCCATCTTAAAGGTATGTTTGGTATAGGTCATACACGTTATCCTACAGCAGGTGGTTATAATATTGCGGATGTACAACCACTTTGGATAGGAAGTCCACGCGGTATTGCTCTCGCACATAATGGCAATTTAGTGAATTATCCTGAATTAGCGTTAGAAATCACACAGCAAAAACACAGGCATTTAAATTCTTCGATTGATTCAGAAGTATTATTGCATTTGCTGGGCGATGGTTTAGATCAAGCACCTTATGTCGCTAATGATGGAGAAGACTTTTTTGAGCGATTAAGTGATACGATAAAACATCTTTTTTCACGCGCTCAAGGATCCTATGCTGTAGTGAGTGTTATCATTGGGAAAGGATTGGTTGCTTTTCGAGATCCACATGGTATACGACCCTTGGTGATGGGCGAACGCAAAAATCCTGATGGAATTAAAGATTATATCTTCGCTTCAGAAACCACTATGTTTTATACCTTAGGTTTTGAGCCTGTCGGGGATGTACAACCAGGTGAAGTGGTTTACGTCAATCAGTCAGGTAAATTATTTCGAAAAGTTATCGCTGAAAAAGCATTTAGACCTTGTGTATTTGAATATGTCTATTTTGCACGCCCTGATGCAACGATTAATCAAGTCAGTGTTTATCGTTCACGTTTACATATGGGACAAAACTTAGCAAAACTCTGGAAAAAACGTTATCCCGATTGTTTACCTGATGTAGTGATCCCTGCACCTTTTACGTCGAATACCGCGGCATTATCATTCGCGCATGAATTAGGTGTGCGTTACTCCGAGGGACTTTATAAAAATCCATTTATAGGCAGAACTTTTATTATGCCTAATGGCGAGGAACGTAGTCGTAGTGTGCGATATAAATTAACACCTCAAAAAACAGAAATCTATGATAAAAACGTTTTAATTCTAGATGATAGTATTGTGCGCGGCACGACTAGTCGTGAAATTGTGAAAATGGTCAAAGAATTCGGTGCAAAAGAGCTTTATTTTGTCTCAACTGCTCCTCCGATTAAATATCCTTGTTTTTATGGGATTGATATACCATCTCGTGCAGAACTTATAGCAGCATATGCTACGGAGGACCAAGTCAGAGATTATCTTGGTGTGAATAAATTGTTGTATCAAGACATAGAAGATTTAGTCGAAGCTGTTACACGTAAAGGCGATCACAACATTGAAAGGCCTTGTATGGCATGTATGGATGGTTGTTATATCACAGGCAATATTGATGTCAAAAAATTAGATGAACTTACACAGCAAAGAATAGTAGGACGTGATAGTCAATGAAAATACTCATCGTTGGATCCGGTGCAAGAGAATATGCGATTGCAAAATCTCTTGCCAAATCGGCGCATCATCCAGAGATATTTTGTTTTGGCAACAGTAAAAACCCAGGCATTTTAACATTAACCTCCAAATATCATCAAGGTAATATTTGCAACATGACTGAAGTCATGCATAAAGCATTAGACTGGGGCATTGAACTTGCAGTGATAGGTCCCGAAGCACCTTTAGAACAGGGGCTTGCAGATATGTTATGGGAACATGCCATTGCAACAATAGGTCCAAAAAAACAATTAGCTAAACTCGAAACTAGCAAAGCCTTTACACGTGATTTATTAAAAAAATATCAAATTCCTGGTTCTCCCTTATATAAACGGTTTAATAGTCTTGAAGGCGTCAGTGATTTTTTGCATACATTAGGCGAAGGTTGCTATGTCGTTAAAGCGGATGGTTTAATGGGCGGCAAGGGCGTGAAAGTTGCGGGTGATCATCTGCATGCTATCGCTGAAGCTTATGCTTTTTGTCAGGAGTTGCAACAAAGCGGTCATGCTTTTTTGATTGAAGAAAAAGTCATAGGTCAGGAATTTTCACTTTTGTATTTTTGCGATGGTAATTCCTTAATTCCTATGCCTTTGGTGCAGGATCATAAAAGAGCTTTTGTGAACGATGAAGGCCCTAATACCGGTGGTATGGGGAGTTATTCGGATGCCAATCATTCATTGCCTTTTCTGAAAGACAAAGATTTGCAACAAGCACAACATATCAATGAAGCAGTCATCAGCGCACTCACTGCAGAATACCGGCAAAAATACATAGGCATATTATACAGTAGTTTTATGGCAACTAAAGACGGTGTACGTTTAATTGAATACAACACGCGTTTTGGTGATCCTGAGGCGATGAATGTATTAGCAGTGTTAGAATCCGATTTAGTGGATATCTTTCGTGCTATGGTGACGGGGCATTTAACACATTCTCACGTGAAATTTGCAAATCTCGCAACAGTTTGTAAATACGCAGTACCTGAAGGTTATCCCGATCATCCTATCAAAAATAGTTTGATTGATATCTCGAATGTGCGTGACAAAGATACGCTTTATTTTGGTTCCGTAGATGAGGTGGATGGTGCTCTTTTTGCGACGGGTTCACGAGCTATCGCTGTGGTTGGGATTGCAAATACCCTATCTGATGCTGAAAAAATAGCTGAGCATGAAATAAATAATATTCATGGAAAATTATTTCATAGACCCGATATTGGTACAGATGAACTCATTGCTCGTCGCGTGCAACACATGCGGGAATTGCGCTCATGATACGCTTGGGCGTGTTGGGATCAACGCGTGGCACATTAATGTTGAGCGTGATTCAAGCTATTCAACAGCAGGCGTTGAATGCAACCATTGCTATCGTCATCAGTAACAAATCCGATGCACTTATTCTAGAAAATGCTAAAAAACACGGTTTAGAGGCTGTATTTGTTGATCCCCTGAATACTACACGCGAATGTTATGATGATAAATTATCTAACATTCTCATGGAGCATCATGTCGATTTAGTGGTATTGGTTGGCTATATGCGAATTTTATCCAAAAAATTTGTCGAAACCTGGGCTGGAAAAATTATTAATGTCCATCCTTCTTTGTTGCCAGCGTTCGCAGGATTGATGGATAAACAAGTGCATCAAGCGGTGTTAGATGCGGGGGTGAAAGAAACAGGTTGTACCGTGCATTATGTGACAGAACTTGTTGATGCAGGACCTGTAGTCATTCAACAAAAGTGTGATGTATGGATAAATGATACCGTAGATCAATTGAAAGCACGCGTGCAGGCAATAGAAGGTGTGGCTTTGGTTGGCGCGATTAATAAAATAATACAAGGGTCAGTTTCATGAATAAAGAAACTGTTTACGTAAAAAGAGCACTTATTTCGGTTTCTCATAAAACAGGTATTGTTGAATTTGCGAAAGGCTTGCATGCTTTGAATGTCGACATTCTTTCTACGGGCGGTACGAGCAAGTTATTACGCGAAGCTAATATTCCTGTGCGGGATGTTTCTGATCTTACGGGTTTTCCTGAAATGATGGATGGACGAGTTAAAACCCTACATCCCAAAGTTCATGGCGGTATCTTAGGTTTACGCGATGAACACGCGGATGTTGCAAAACAACATGATATTGCATGGATAGATTTAGTGGTTGTAAATTTGTACCCATTTTCTGAGACGATTGCAAAACCTAATGTTAGCTTTGACGAAGCGATAGAAAATATCGATATTGGCGGACCTACCATGATTCGATCGGCCGCTAAAAACATGGGTTGGGTGGGTGTGGTTGTGGATCCTGAAGATTATAGTCAAATTTTAAGTGAGCTGTCTTCGGGTTTATGTTATGAGACGCGTGCAAAACTTGCAGCCAAAGCGTTCGCTCATACCGCGCAGTATGATGATATTATTCAGAATTATTTACAGTCATCAGAAAATCAAGTGCTCCACTTAGAGAAACATAGTAACTTACGTTACGGCGAAAACCCTCATCAAAAAGCATCAGCGTATTGTTTACATGGCGAAAATGCCGGCATATTATCCGCGAAACAATATCAAGGTAAGGCTTTATCGTATAATAATATCAGTGATAGTGATGCTGCATTTGCTTGTGTGAATGAATTTAATAAGCCCGCTGTAGTCATAGTAAAACATGCAAATCCTTGTGGTGTTGCAGTGGCCGATACGGTTGATAAAGCTTTTTATAAAGCTTTTCATGCAGATAGTTTATCTGCGTTTGGTGGAATTGTAGCTTTAAACCGAACATGTGATGCTGATACTGCAAAACAAATTGCCGAAATATTTTTTGAAGTCGTGATTGCGCCTAACTATACCGATGAAGCACTTGCGATATTATCAGTTAAACCGAATCTTAGAATTTTAGAGTTACCATCAACACATATCGCATCTTATGAATATAAATTTATCCAGGGCGGAGTGTTGATGCAAGAATCCGATACATCTATATTACAAGTTGCTGATTTGAAAATTGTAACAGAACGCGCTCCTTCTGCTCACGATATGGAAACCATGTTATTTGCATGGCCTGTGTTAAAACAATTAAAGTCTAACGCTATTTTGATTGCTAAAAATAATGCGACTGTTGGTGTAGGTGTAGGACAGGTTTCAAGAGTTGATGCGGTTGATATGGCGATTAAAAAAGCGGGAGATAATATTGCTGGATCTATACTTGCATCCGATGCATTTTTTCCTTTTCGAGATAGTATAGATCGTTTAGCCGGAAAAGGCATTGCAGCCATTCTTCAGCCCGGTGGTTCTATGCGTGATGAGGAAGTGATTGCGGCATGCAATGAGCATAGGATAGCGATGGTGTTTACGGGTTTGCGGTGTTTTAAGCATTAGTTTTTCCAGTAGATTCTAACGAATCCTTCTGATAAGCCCATAATTATGTTTCATTATTGGACAGATCGAGTTTGCTATTGAAAATAGCGCATTATATTTCTATTTTTGTGCCAGGATGCAATAATATGCTCCATTAAAACATTAAGAAACGGAGGGCATAAAACATGAGTCAAATTTTAGTGAGTATCATCATGGGTTCCAAATCCGATTGGCCAATGATGGAACATGCAAGTACCCTGTTAGATAGTTTAGGCATATCCAACGAAGCGCGAGCCTTATCTGCGCATCGTACGCCCGATGCTTTATTCGAGTATATTGCGGGATCTGAAAAACGCGGGACTGAAGTCATTATTGCAGCTGCAGGAGGTGCCGCGCATTTGCCAGGCGTGGTCGCAGCAAAAACTTTATTGCCTGTTATTGGGGTGCCCATTCAAACCCAATCCTTAAATGGCATGGATTCCTTATTTTCTATCGTTCAAATGCCAGGTGGCATACCTGTTGCAACCATGGCGATAGGTAAAGCAGGCGCTATCAACGCAGCTTTGTTTGCAGCAAGTATGCTGGCTATTAAGTTTCCTGAATATCGAAAAGCGTTAAAACAATATCGTGACGAACAAGCAAAATCAATTCTAGCACAATCTATTTTGAAGGAAGCTAATCATGTTTAAACCTATTTCCTTACACGATGAGGATGATGCAATTTGGCAAGCATTAGAAAATGAAAAACTACGACAAGAAGAGCATATTGAACTTATCGCATCTGAAAATTATGTAAGTCCCGCAGTATTGGAAGCGCAAGGTTCGGTACTTACTAATAAATATGCTGAAGGATACCCAGGTAAACGTTATTATGGCGGTTGTGAAAATGTCGATGTTATAGAGCAAATTGCCATTGACAGAGTAAAACAATTATTCGGTGCGCATTATGCAAATGTACAACCGCATTCCGGATCGCAAGCTAATGTGGCAGCTTATGCAGCTCTTATTAACCCGGGTGATGTGGTATTAGGGATGAGTTTGGCGGAAGGCGGTCATTTGACACACGGTTCTCCTGTTAATTTTTCAGGTAAATTATATCAGTTTTACTCCTATGGCGTGGATTCAAAAACAGCACTTATTGATTATGATCAAGTGGCAGAACTTGCAAAAAAACATAAACCTAAATTGTTAGTCACGGGATTTTCAGCTTATTCACGCATCGTTGATTGGCAACGTATGCGTGAGATTGCAGATAGCGTAGGCGCGTATATGATGTCTGACATTGCCCATGTGTCAGGATTGGTTGCAGCAGGTGTTTATCCATCACCTGTAAATATTGCCGATGTCACTACCTCTACCACACATAAAACATTACGGGGTCCACGAGGTGGACTTATTCTCGCAAAAGCGAATCCAGAGATTGAGAAAAAATTAAATTCTGCTGTATTTCCTGGTGCTCAAGGCGGTCCTTTAATGCATGTGATTGCAGCAAAAGCGGTGAGTTTCTTAGAAGCAATGAAGCCGGAATTTAAACTATATCAAGCGCAAATTGTAAAAAATGCTCGTGCTATGACTAAGATTATCATGCAACGCGGTTATAACATTGTAAGTGGTGGAACGGATAATCATTTATTTTTAATGGATTTGATGGATAAAAATATCACGGGAAAAGATGCGGATAGCGCGTTAGGTCGTGCTAATATTACCGTGAATAAAAATGCAGTTCCGGGGGACACTCAATCACCTTTTATAACAAGCGGTATTCGTCTTGGAACACCTGCGGTGACCACGCGTGGATTTAAAGAAAAAGAATGCGAAACGCTGGCAGGATGGATTTGTGATGTATTAGATAACATGCATGATGAAAAAATAATGTTGCAAATTCGTGAAAAAGTAAAAGCGTTGTGCCAACAATTTCCTGTGTATGCTTCATCTATCACATTACATGCCTAACCTAAAAAACGATAAATAGTAGACCATGTAAACGGCACAAAAAACGAGGAGAAAAATGTGAGTTCACCAAGAGAAGCCAAGCTTCAATTAACTATACATGCCAGAGTCAATGCTGTCACGGGCGAGCGTTTTAAAGGAAAACATAGTTACGCTAAAATTGTGAAAGAATATAAAAATGATTCAAACACAGATGCAGAAAAAAACGTTTATATTCTTGTGAGAGAAAGTAAATATCTTGGATTCGTAACTGTTGATTACGGTTATCAGATGCCAAGCGGTGAATTTAAAACAGGTTCTTCAAGCATTGCCGTAGATGTAAGATCACCTCAAACACAGCCTTTAGCTCCTATTATAGAACGGTTGTTTCAAGAGCGCTTTATTTTGCGAGATCGTCGCACTGCAACATTGCGAGTATTGCGTCCTGGAGAGGGAGAGCAGCTATCTAGACGTTCCATTGCATATGATGGCATGGAGATGGATGAAAAATTAAGTTCATCACCTAGATTGCTTGCACAACCACAAGTTTCTTTGATGCAAGTTCCTACTTTGTTTGCGAATAGTGTGCCATCCACATCTCCTGTAACAGCAACTGTAGAATCCACTCCTGAAAATTTTAAATGCCCGATTACTTTAGCCATTATGCGACAACCCGCCCTTGCTGCGGATGGTTATCATTATGAAGAAAGTGCTATTCGTGCTTATATTGCAAGTCAAGGGGGGGTGGCGCGATCGCCGATGGACAATGTTAAACCTATTCAAGAAGCATTCCCGAATAACGAGTTAAGGAATCGCATTCATGAGGCGGTGCTTCAGTCAGCGGTGCTTGCAGCAGAGTTTTGGGATGTGCATAAGGATGCGATATTGAATCCACAGCTCACGCTGGGTGAGATTAATTTTGCGGATAAATTTAAAAGAAAATACCCTGAGTTTCTCGTAAGAGATGAAAAACAAGATGTTGCACGCATGAATGTAACTTGATAACTTCGAATCATTTTCGGGTTGCATAGAAGTGCTTTCCTCCTCACGAAGGATTGTTCGATGTTTACGTTTGGCGAGATCTATGCTTAGGCAGTTGATAGGCTATAAAATACACACCACCACCTTGATTGTACATAATAGGTGGTTTTCCTCTCAGTATTCTGTTTATTATTTAAGTTATAATAGTGATATAGATCACTTAGAGGTGTGTGGACTATGCTTGACTCATGTGCCATTGAGTTTGATTTAAAACATAGAAGCTTTAAAAAGCTATCTGTTGATGAGCTTATGCAAATTGACTTGAAAAATACCGAAGCTATTTATTGGATTCACAGTAATCTCAATCAAGTTGATATTCATAAAAAATTAATTGAGAAATGTTATTTAAGTGAAGATGTTGTCAAGCTTTGTAATCAAATGGATACTATTCCCACCACCATGGATACAGATGAGTCGATGACGATTCAAGTTCAATGTCCCATGTCTACTGATTTAAAACGCAAAGGCGCAGTCAATTTTGGTACTTTAATTATTCATTTAACGGCAAATTTTTGTTTTACTGCAACGTCTGATCCTGCTCCTGTTTTATTTGAATTCGCAGAAAGCGCTAAAAAATCACTTCGTTATGCTAAAACACCTTGTTTTATGGTGTTTCTATTATTGGATAATGTTATTAATGATTATGCAAAAATATTATATAACTTTGATATCATTTCCGATCAAATGGATTTGCGTGTGCGTAAAACTCATAAAAATATCTATCATGAAGTGATTAAAATCAAACAACACTTAATGAAAATTAAACGTAGCCTGATTGCGTTGCGTGAAATTTTAGTGCGTATATCAAGTAGAAAAATATCCGTAGTATCTAAAGAATGCCGTTTATCTTTATCTCGATTGGCGAATCATTCTCACTTGGTTGTGCATGAAGTGGATTCGGTACGAGATATTTTGAATAGCTTATTAGATCAAATCGAAAATAATTTGATGCAAACGTTGAATCAAAGTATGCGTATTTTAACTTCTTTATCCATGATTTTTTTGCCATTAACCTTAATAGCGGGTATTTATGGCATGAATTTTCATTGGATCCCGGAGTTGAGTTGGGCTTATGGATACTTTTATGCTCTTGGATTAATGGTATTATGTGCGAGTGCTATCTTGTTTATTTTTAAAAAGAATAAGTGGTTTTAATCGATTTGCCTCATCGCCTTTCTGTAGTGGCATTCGTTGTGGCGTCATTCGCGGTTTTCCTGATAAAATGATCATTTAATACTCTCTTAATGATTATGTGTAAAAATAGCGACCTACTATGGATTATTTTCAAAAATATCTAATAATGAGGTGTGTTATATGAGTAGCCCAAGATCGACTTCAAAAATTTCTACCAATCCACTTACAAAGGAGCAAGTGTACGCACAAATGAGAGGCCCTTTGAATAGTCCTAGGGCACGCCAGGCAGAAATCAATAGACTTCGAGAGACTCAGGGCGAGTGCACACGACCGGTTAGCGCGAGCAGCTCTGAAGCATTAGAACAAAAAGAAAAAGAAGAGCAAAAAATTAATGATGTAGCCATTGCTGCTAGCATTAAAGATGACGAGGAAAAAGGACCGCTTCCGGAGCCCACCAAAGAAGTTACAAACAAGCACTGCCATATGCCACATGGTAAGAATATCAACTTTAGTCAGAAGGTTAAGCAAGGACCTGAGGCCAGACTGGCAAAAGTGAACCCTGAGGTAACGGAATCGGTGTTATCTTCCTATCTTGATGATAAAGATCTTGGTCGCTTATCTACAAGCTGTGTTACATTGTATAGACAGACAGCAGGAGTTCGTGCGAGACATGTGTTTCCACACTATCTACAGTATCTACAAGCAGTTATTTTTAATGATAAATTAACAGTTTCTTCCATGCTACGATCTCATCCTAATTTTTTATTGGCAAAACCTGAAGATTACGGCATTGAGGAAGTAACATGTCAACATACCTGGCTCACATATCTTACAAAAGGCGAGTCGGCATTTAGCATGGCACAGAAATTAGGGCATATTGACGTGGTGAACGCCATGTTTCCATATTATCAGAATGAATTAAAAGTTGCAGACAAATATAAGAATCAATCTCGTGTAACCGAACTCGAAGATATGTGGATAATGCTAATCCCGAATGAAGCACAGCAAAAAGCGTTACAGGACCTATACATTGATAACCTTATTTTACCAATGATTCAAGCTCTGGCGGCAGATACGACTATTCAGAGTGGTTGGGATATTCGTGCGGAAGAGGCCAGATTTGAACATATCAGCGAAGGTACACTTAAGGCATGGCAAGCTTTAAGAAACCAATTATTTCGTCCAAAATTGATGCAAGATTGTATTGATGTAGATCAGTTTCTTATTGCAGTATATAAAGCCTACGATATACATTATGACACATTCCGGAACTTGACAAAGCGAGAAGCTTTTGTAGTACTGGTGATGGGCTTAGCCCAAAGTTTAGTGGGACGCGGGCTTGCAGAGATATACTGTCGAGGCCTTGATTACGTGGTTAGAAGGGATTATGCGATAAACGCTGATGCGCGGGCTCTCCGCCTTTGGGATGGTCGGTCATTTTATCGGGAGAAGCGTGATGGCTCTGGGTTGGGGTTGTCCTGCTTCTGTAATATATGGGGCCAGCCTTCGCAGTGGCATGGTGTCATGCACAAAGAGAACGCCATTGGTCTATTGGAAGATTATATAAAGGAAAAGCATGAGAGTGTGCCAAGCTTACGCAGCAACTGCAGCAACAACGCCAACAAGCTTACCAAAAAAAATCGTGGAGTGTGATATTCTGAATCATCATGGAACTCTAAGTGTGATATATGCTTAAATTGTAATTAATTCAGCACCGCTAACCCTTGCAATCCAGGGTTAACAATCAAAAAAAGGAGAAGGGTCAAATCTTGACAATTGACATTTGCTTGATATGTCAATTGTCAAGACTTGACCCGTTATGTTTCAAAATATTTTAACTATAAGGTGTGTTATATGAGTTCCCCAAGGTCAACTTCAAAAATTTCTACCAGACCACTTACATACGCGGAAAAAAGACCGCTTCCCGAATCCACCAAAGAAGTTACAAATAAGAAGCGCCGTCATATTTTACATGGTAACAATATCAACTTTGGTCAGAAGCTTAAGCGAGGATCAGAGGCCAGACTAGCGAAAGTGGACCTTAACGTAATGGAATCGGTGTTATCTTCCTATCTTGATGGTAAAGATCTTGGTCGCTTATCTACAAGCGGTGTTACATTATATACACAGACAGCAACAGCTCGTGCAAGATATGTGTTTCCACGCTATTTAGAGTATCTACAAGCAGTCATTTTTAATGATAAATTAATGGTTTCTTCCATGCTACGATCTCATCCTAATTTTTTATTGGTAAAACCTGAAGATTATGGCATTGATAAAGTAGAATGCCAATATACCTGGCTCCAATATCTTACAAAAGGCGAGTCGGCATTTAGCATGGCACAGAAATTAGGGCATATTGACGTGGTGAACGCCATGTTTCCATATTACCAGAATGAATTAAAAGCTGCAGATGAATGTAAGAATCAATCTCGCGTAACCGAACTCAAAGATATGTGGATAATGCATATTCCAACTGAAGAACAGCAAATAGCGTTACAGAACCTATACATTCATGACCTTATTTTACCAATGATGCAAGCTCTGGCGGCAGATACCACTATTCAGAGTGATTGGGATGGTTGGGCGAAAGAGGTCAAATTTGAACATGTCAGCGAAGGTGCACTTAAGGCATGGCAAGCTTTAAGAAACCAATTATTTCGTCCAAAAGTGATGCAAGATAGTCTTGATGTAGAGCAATTTCTTATCGCAGTATATAAAGCCTACGCTATACATTCTCGCATATTCCAGGACCGGTCACAGCGAGAAGCTTTTGTAGTAATGGTGATGGGCTTAGCTCAAAGTTTAGTGGGACGCGGGCTTGCAGAGACATACTGTCAAAGCCTTGATAACGTGGTTAGAAGGCATTATGACATAGACTATGGGGCGCGGGCTCTCCGCCTTTGGGATGGTCGGTCATTTTATCGGGAGCAGCGTGATGGCTCTGGGTTGGGGTCGTCCTTCTTCTGTAGTATGTATGGCTTCTGTAGTATGCATGGCCAGCTTTCATCTGGTTTCGGGTGCTACAATGAGAACGCCGCCACCATTGGTCTATTGGAAGAGTATGTCAAGCAAAAGCATGAGAGTGTGCCAAGCTTAAGCAGAAACTGCAGCAACGCCAACAAGCTTATCAAAAAAAATCGCGGTGTGTGATGTTCTAGGTCAAAAAGAGAAGGGTCAAATCTTGACAATTGACATTTGCTTGATATGTCAATTGTCCAGACTTGACCCGTTTTCCTGACCCGTTTTACAACTTGCTTAGTGGCTTAATAAGTTGAGTGGCATTTTCAGCTTCATTATCTTTCATGGGCAATCTAAAGAAAAAGTTATATCCACGCACCAAGTTTTCTTTCATGGTTGCTATATTACTTTTTTCAACCCCAAATAATCGACGAATAGTTTGACGTGATGAGTTTTCTGCTGCAGCCACCGTTTCAAAACTAATAGGCCTATAGGTGCCCACGTAGATTGTTCCCGATTGACCTTGTTGTTCTTCCAGTTTCATGCCAAGCTCCCAAGGAATCATGGCATTATAATCAGGCCAATCTTTTGTTTGTAAAATATTGACATCGTTATAACCAAGTTTGCTCAGATCTTTTAACATGGTTGCACGTCCCGGTGATTTTTCATCTAAACTAAATTTTTCGTCAGCAGGATCTCGATTAACATATACTACGCAGCGTCCTTCACCTTTGGTACTAATAAATCCTACATGACCAAAACCTTTTGCATCTAATGCTTCAGGAATAAATAATTGTTTATTTGGATAATCTTTAATGTCTACTACAGCAGTAGAATAAGGAATGCATGTTAGTTGTTGAATACATTTTTGTTCCGTCTCCGTTAATTCCATATTCAAATCACTCCAATAATAAGGAGACATCGTTAGAACAAGATAATCAGCGTGTGAACATATTTCTTTACCTGATGCGTCGATATAGTAGATAGTTACACCTTCACCTTTAGTGCTTCGTTCGATTTTCTTAATGGTAACGGATGTTTCTACATCCATGCCTTCAACCATTTTTTCAACGACAGTTTGATAGCCTTCATCGACTGTTAATAAATTATGCGATATGCATGTGCCTGTAGCAAGACTCGGCATAGTTCCATATCCCATATAATGCATAATTCGATAGCTTGGATTATGTTTTAAATCGCCATAGCCCATGCCAGGGACCCAAAGTTTTTGAAAACGAGCCACAGTATCTAAGCCTTTTTCTTTACAAAATTGATCAAAGGGGACATCTTGGCCTGCAGGTGGTGTTGCTTGCAAGTTTGCACATGCAGCATTATAGGATCGTACTCCATATGCAAATTTGGCATTTTGCCATGCGAATTTAGTAGCATATTTTATTTTTTCATAAAAAGAAGGAGTTTTGTTTCCCATGACGATTTGGTTAAGGCTCTGAGTCTCGCCCGGGAATATAGGTGTTACTTTTAATTTATGTTTCATCACAGTATCGACAGCAGGATAATTGCAAGTCATGACCATGGCGCCTAATTCAGGTGTGCCACTTTTCATCCTGTGTTCGCGGGCACTATATATTTTGCCGCCTAATCGACTTTCTTTTTCAAGAATTTTGACTTTAATTCCTAATGTAGTGAGTTCAGCTGCGGCAGCAGCGCCACTCATCCCGCCGCCTATGATAACGGCTGTTTTACCTAAGATTTTTTGTAATTTCATCCAGTTATCTCCTTGAAATGTATAAAAATGATAAATGAAAAGATTTAGTGGTTAAGTAGACCCACCGAGGTGACTCGGTGGGTCTACTTAACCGATTTAGTTACATTTAGGTACCGAAATGCTTGGCTACCGTTACTAAAACAGGTTTTAGCCATGGCGTAAACTTATGAGGATATAGAGCAAGCTCACGTTGTAAATCAACTACGCTTATCCAGCGTGTGTCTTGCACTTCAGCTGGGTTGGGTGCAATAGGGGAATCCATAAGTTCGCCTATAATGACATGGTCTACCTCATTTTCAGTCAAACCATTGTCAAAATGGGCAATATAATGGAATTTATCTATGGTTTTTAAGGGTACATTTACCCCTAATTCTTCAAATAAGCGACGTTTTGCAGCAGCTAGCGTGTCTTCCCCCGGGCGCGGATGTGAACAGCAAGTATTCGTCCAAAGGTTAGGAGAATGATACTTTTCTTTTGCTCGTTGTTGTATAAGTAATTCAATAGTATGATTATTTCTATATAAAAACACAGAAAATGCACGGTGACACAAGCCCTTACGGTGAGCTTCGAGCTTTTCGGCCGTACCTTGTGGGTGGTCAAATTCATCGACCAAAATCACTTGTTCTATTGCTGCCATGAATCATTTTCCAGTAAAATAACGTGAATTCTTACACAGTACAATGCTTTTTTGTACTGTGTTAGAAGATCGTTATCCCGGAAAACGTTTTTTGTTTGTCCGGGATCCATTAAAATAGAGATTTATACCACATATTACAAACGGAAATAAGTGCTTATGCGCTGGCAGACCAACGAACAGATCGCAGCTATCCCTATGCGTTTTATAGGACCTCTTAAAATTTTGGGTCCAGAAGTCGATGCTGAGGTGACTGTGCCTCTAGCAACCTATGAGACACCCTTATGGCCTTCTACGCATAGAGGAGCTAAAGCATGCACTCATGCAGGGGGTATTCGCGCGATTGTCATAGATGAGCGTATGACTCGATCCGTGGTTTTAGAAACAGAGAGTATTATGGATGCTCATGAAGCATTGATTAATATCTTGCAGCATAAAGAAGTGATGCAAACGATTATTGCTGAAACAAGTCGTTTTGCTCGCCTTCTTGATATACACAGTCAAGTGGTTGGAAATTTGATTTATTTGCGTTTTGAATATAATACTGCAGATGCTGCAGGTCATAATATGGCAACGCTCGCCACAGATCGTTTGCTGGAATGGATATTGTTGCGCTTTAAAACGCTGCGTTATGTATCCATATCAGGAAATTATTGCTGTGACAAAAAAAACTCCGCAGTCAATGGTATACTAGGTCGAGGAAAGTACGTCATTGCTGAAGTGACGCTTTCGAAAGACATATGCAAAAAATTTTTGAAATCGACTCCAGATAAAATTGTACAGTTAAATGTAAAGAAAAATTTAATAGGTAATATTTTAGCGGGTAGCGTACGTACTGCCAATGCACATTTTGCGAATATGTTGCTGGGATTTTATTTAGCAACAGGACAAGATGCTGCTAATATCATTGAGGGTTCACAAGGTTTAGTACACGCAGAAGTACGTCATGATGATTTATATTTCACAGTGACACTTCCCAATATTATTGTGGGAACAGTAGGCACGGGAAAACACTTGAAATTTGTACAAGAAAACTTACGTTTATTAGGTTGTCTCGAGGAACGTGCTCCAGGCGAAAATGCAAGAAGACTCGCGATTATTGCGGCTTGTACGGTATTATGCGGCGAATTATCATTATTGGCTGCACAAACCAATCAAGGTGAGCTGATGAAAAGTCATGTGAAGTTAGAACGTCATAAAAAAACTGAGGGTTAATACCGTGCTTAAGGTGGGAATTGATACGATATCATGTTATTCATCACATTATGTGTTGTCATTAGAAGAACTTGCAAAAGCACGTGGTGTCAAAGCAAATAAATATGCTGAAAGTTTAGGCCAATATTATATGGCGGTACCTCCGCCTAATGAAGATATTGTGACCATGGCTGCTAATGCTGCTGTTGATGCTTTGCGCGATATAGATAAGTCATCTATTGAGTTGCTATTGTTTGCAACTGAATCAGGTATCGATCAGTCTAAGGCCGCAGGTATTTATGTGCATGATTTGTTGGATTTACCAGAGCGCTGCCGCGTTGTTGAGCTAAAACAGGCTTGTTATAGTGCTACCATGGCATTACAACTTGCTTTACCTTTTTTACGACAACATCCCGATAAAAAAGCATTGCTTATTGCGTCCGACATTGCTCGATATGGCTTGGGTACAACGGGTGAATCCTCGCAAGGAGCAGGTGCTGTGGCCATGGTGTTATCTGCAAACCCTCGTATTATTGCTTTTGATACAGAGTATGGAGTCGCAACCTCAAACGTCATGGATTTCTGGCGACCTAATTATTCTGATACAGCTTTTGTAGAAGGCAAATATTCGAGTAAATTGTATTTACAAATGTTAGAAAAAGCATGGTTGCAATATACGGCCATTTCAGAAAGAAAATTTAGCGATCATGCATACTATTGCTATCATATGCCAGTTCCGAGACTTGTTGAAACGGCGCATCAATATTTAGCAAAAATTTCAGGCCAACCAAAACTCTCTGAAACACATTTACAACAAGCTATAGGGAATGCATTAGTTTATGGCCGACATATAGGAAATACTTACAGTGCTTCACTCTACGTAGGTTTAACCTCACTCCTAGATTTAACGACTGAAGATATGACAAATCAACGCATTGGATTTTATAGTTATGGTTCGGGCTGTGTTGCAGAATATTTTAGTGGTGTAGTACAAGAAGGTTATAAGACTGCATTGAATATTAAAAAACACAAAGCCATGTTAGACAATCGAAAGGTGCTATCGTTTTCGGATTATGAAGCATTTTTCTCATTTGACTATCCTAAGGATGGTAGTTTATGTGAAATTCCATCACATCATAGCGGATTATTTAGACTTGCTGCGATTCGTGATCATCAACGTGTGTATGAAAAAACCAAATGAAAGTCTTCGCGCCTGGTAAATTGATTCTTTCTGGTGAGCATGCAGTGGTGTATGGAAAGCCCGCCCTTGCTATGGCTGTGAATCGTTATGCTTGCGCTCACGTACTTGATTATGGTGCTTCTTTTGTTTCTTTAGATTTTTCTAATTTATCTTATAAGCATAATATAACTTTTGATGCCTTAGATCACTTAAAAAATAGTATAAAAAATAAATATGATCACTTTAAACAAGGTCATTTTAGTATTCGTGAAGTGTTGCAAAAACCGTTTGAATTAGCGCAATTTGCTTTGGGTCTAAGTTTAGAAATGTTAAACATTAAACTATCCCAAGGCATGCAGATTCACTTGAGTTCTAGCATTCCCATGGGATGTGGCATGGGGTCATCTGCAGCGACTATTTTAAGCATGATTCATGCCATGGCGCATCATGCGGGGGTGGATATTCCCTCGAAAAAAATTTATGAGTTAGGTTTGCAAGCTGAAAATATGCAACATGGTACAGCTAGTGGTTTAGATTTATATGTTTCCTTGTATGGTGGTTGTTGTTATGTCAAAGATAACATTATTTCAAAAAAAGCTATGCCTACGATACCATTGTTTTTAGTGAACACAGGTATTCCGCAAACAAGCACAGGTGAGTGTGTGATGAGTGTTGCGCATCATTTTAAACAGTCATCGATAGGCGATGATTTTGCAGCTGTGACGGAATCTATGGTTGCAGCTTTACATCATCATGCATTGGCTGAATTCAAATCTGCGATAGCAGCGAACCATGATTTACTCAATAAAATTGGTGTAGTGCCAGAACAAGTGCAAGCATTTATTCAAGAAGTCCGTGTATTGGGAGGTGCTGCAAAAATTTGTGGAGCAGGTGCAGTGAGCGGCAGTGCTGCAGGAGTCGTCATGGTCGTGATAGAAAATGAATGTTTGCTTACCTCTTTATGTCAAAAATATAACTATGAAGTTTTGCCAGTACACGGTGAAGCAAGAGGTGTGTATGTGGATGTATAAAGCATCATCGCCTGGAAGTTTAATGTTATTGGGTGAATATGCGGTATTACATGATTATCCTGCTCTCGTTTGTGCGATTGATAAACGTATTTCAGTGATCATAGAACCTATGGATTCTGATGACATTGAAATCGTATCGAGTTTAGGTTCACATAAAACAACATTACAAGATCTGGATGTGGTCGCACCTTTCACTTTCGTCTTGGCAACACTTAAGTTATTTCAAAAACGTTTGCCTGGCGGTTGTAAAATTTCCATTACCTCCGAATTTTCGCATCAAATCGGTTTTGCATCTTCTGCTGCAGTCACTGTTGCGACGCTTGCTGCTTTGACTGCTTGGTTGAATTTACGTTATTCACCTTTAGAAAGCATTCAACTTGCGCGTCATGTGATTCAATCCGTGCAAGGCATGGGATCAGGTGCGGATGTGGCTGCTTGTACATTGGGTGGGGTGGTTGCTTATCGTATGCAACCATTATCTGCTGATCGTATTCATGATAACATACCCATCACAGTGATTTATTCAGGAAGTAAAACACCGACCGTTGATGCGATCATGCATGTAAACCAAGTCTTTGCTAAACATAAACATTTGTATAAAAAAATATTGCAAGCCATAGGTGAATGCGCTGCAGAAGGCATGGAAGCTGTCAACAAAAATGATCTCAAAACATTAGGCCAAATGATGAATATCCAACAAGGGCTAATGCAAGCGCTGCAGATAAATACGCCTAAGTTACAATCAATTTGTGATAGTTTAAATACTCTATTAGGTGCAAAAATTTCAGGTTCCGGTTTAGGTGATTGTGTGGTGGGTTTGGGTTATGCAAAAAATGTGGAGCACTTAATGGTTAATGTATCGGACAAAGGAGTTATTTGTGAAAAAATCCGATATTGTTGAAAAAATTTTAGGTGACATTTCACATTATACACCTTCCAGCCAAGCTGTCACAGCATACGCGCCAACCAACATTGCATTAGTTAAATATTGGGGAAAGCGTAATCAAGAACTGAATTTACCTGTGACATCAAGCTTATCCATCTCTTTAGCAGATAAAGGCGCACAAACTACACTTTCTGTTTCGTCGACAAAACAAGATGTATTTATCTTAAATGGAAAACGAGTAGACGTAGCAAGCGCATTTTATCAACGGTTATTACGCTATGTCGATTTATTTCGTCCACAAAAAGATTTTTATTTTCATATCGATATCATTTCAACAGTTCCTATCGCCGCAGGTCTTGCCTCATCAGCCTGTGGTTTTGCTGCGATGGCATTAGCGTTAGATAAATTTTTTTCTTGGCAACTTTCATCACAACAATTGTCTATTTTGGCGCGTTTAGGTAGTGGCAGTGCATCTCGTTCACTTTGGCCAGGGTTTGTGGAATGGCATAAAGGTATACGGGATGATGGCATGGACAGTTTTGCTGAGCCTATTTCAGTTGAGTGGCCCGAACTTTGTGTCGGATGGATGATGGTGAGTGATAAAGAAAAGTCGATAAGCTCGCGTGAAGCTATGCAGCGTACTGTTGAAACCAGTGAGCTTTATCAAGCATGGCCCAAAAAAGTAGAACATGATTTGAAAATGCTTAAACAAGCTATTCGTGAAAAAGATTTTGATTTGTTAGGAAAAACTGCTGAATCTAATGCTCTCGCTATGCATGCCACTATGTTATCTGCCTGGCCGCCTGTAAGTTATTGTTTTCCAGAAACCATCGCAGCCATGCGTCGTGTATGGCAAGCAAGAGCTGAAGGAGTACAGGTTTACTTTACGCAAGATGCGGGGCCGAATCTTAAGTTGTTATTTATAGATAGAAATAGTGTGGTGCAGTATTTCCCTGAGCTCACCTGATAGCATGTTTATACCTCGTTTCCAAAAATATTGGTAACATGGTTTACTGGGGCTTCAGAGGAGGCTAATGCCTTAGCTAGACATCAATACAATCGCCACAAACGCCAACATAATGCCTATGCATTGTCTTGTACTAATATCTTCTTTCAATAATAAATAAGATAATAAAATAGTAATGACAGGATAAAGTGAGGTGAGTGTCACTACTGTCATGATTTTACCTTTGCTTGCGGCTATGAAATAAAAAAGACAACCTATTCCATAGGTTAAGCCCGTGAGTATAGCAAAAGAAAAACCTTTACTGTCAGTGGCAGGTTTGAAATTCACAGTGCTTAATGTCACAAGACCAATAATTAGCACGCCAAGTGTTTGGTAAATTAAGGCGCTTTTAGAATCAATATGATTTACCGCAAGTTTAGTGAAAAAACCCCACAAACCAAAAAACATGAGAGCTGCCAGTGCAGCTGATAACCAGCTAGACATAAATGAGATTGCCTTAGAATATCCACGCAAGGATATGTATTATAATTAAACTGTAAACACCCGCTAACACATCATCAAGTATCATACCTACGCCGCCTTTTACTTGTGTATCGACATAATCGATAGGCCATGGTTTTACAATATCAAAAAATCGAAATAATGCAAAACCTATGCATATCCAAACAAAACCTTTGGGTGCCGCAAACATAGTTACAAGATAACCTACAATTTCGTCTAAGCACATACCTGAATGGTCATGCGTATGTGTTTCTTTTGAAACTTTATCACAAAGCCACATGCTCGCGAGTGTAATTCCTATCAATAATAAGAAATAAAGGATAGGTGACAAGGGTTGCATGGCCAAATAAAACGGAATGGCCATGAGTGTTCCAAAAGTTCCCGGCGCAAAAGGTACGGCACCGCTGCCAAACCCAAAGGCAACAAAATGGTAGGGATTTTTCCAAACAGAATCTGGAACGGGTTGGGCTGTATAATCGCGCATACTCATCCTTATATAAAATGTTTATACCCTGCCTGTGTACCATTGTATTTTTTTTCATCCTGGTATCGCAAGTCTAATCCGGGCTGATGGGTGATTTTTCCTATACAAGTATAAGGAGTGTTTAATAGATGTGCTTTATCGGGTGCAACAGTGAAGCATAATTCATAATCATCACCACCATGTAAAGCGAATGCTATACCTTCTTCATGTGAAACAGTGGCAAGCAACGCCTCTGATAAAGGTATGCTATCCACGTAAACTGTCGCACCGACATGACTCATGTCTAGTATATGACCTAAGTCAGCCGCTAAACCATCCGATATATCAATACTGGCATGCGCTATATGACGAAGTTGTTTACCTAATTCAATTCTAGGTTCAGGCCGTGAGTGACGAGCGATAAGAAAATCTTGGTAAGGTTTGGCGATAGTCATGGAATTTTTTAAATAAGCTAAACCAAGCGCTGCATCGCCTAACGTATGTGATACGTAAATCAAATCACCTGATTTGGCGTTGTTGCGCCGTAAGCTTTGATTTTTTGGTGCAAATCCCATCGCTTGAATGGTGATAGATAAAGGCCCTTTCGTCAAATCCCCACCTATGAGTTGAACATGGTAACGGTTAGCCAGTTCAAATAAACCTTTTGAAAAATCTTTTAACCAGGTTTCGTCATTTTTAGGCAAGGTAAGTGCTAAAGTCATCCAAGCAGGTTCCGCACCTTTTGCTGCTAAATCACTTAAATTGACAGCAAGGGATTTAAAACCTATATCATAGGCATGCATGTCCGGTAAAAAATGTACGCTGCTGACCAAGGTATCTGTAGTGATAAGTAATTCTTGATCGTGAGGAGGTTGTACAATCGCACAATCATCTCCTATGCCAAGCATCACATCGTTGCGTTTTATATGTGATGCATTAAAAAAATGTTCAATGATGGCGAATTCATTCATGATTTCGTTTTTCTGCGGCAATTTCTTTAGATCGAAGTTTTTGTGCTACATGGTCTAGCACGCCATTGACAAATTTATATCCTTCAACAGATCCATATTTTTTGGTTAACTCTAAAGCTTCATTGATAGCCACACGATACGGAATATCGAGTCGTTTCGCTAATTCAAATGTACTTAATCGTAAGATGGCTAATTCAATAGGATCTAATTCATCAATAGGTCTACTTAAAAAAGGAGCCATATGATCATCAAGTTCCTCATATAATCTCGGAATCGCATGAATGAGTTCTTTAAAATATAACATATCTGTTTTTTTGCTCATTTGTTGCCGAGTTAAAAATTGAGACTCGATATCGGCAGGTAGCGTGTGAGCTATTTGCCATTGGTAAATAGCTTGCAATGCATATTGCCTAGCATAGCGACGCGCTTTGGGATTCATACTTGTTTGCTCCTCTTTACTCTTTATTTTGATTTTCTAAGCGGCTAATCTCTTCTCGAAATTCTTTTATATCTTGAAAACTTCGATAGACTGATGCAAATCTGACATAAGCAACTTGATCTAAATTATGTAATTCATCCATAACCCATTCACCAATTTGTTTCGAAGGAATTTCTCTTTCTCCTGATGCGCGAGCTTTTTGAATAATATGATTAATGGATAATTCTATTTGTTCTAGACTTACGGGTCTTTTTTCTAGTGCGCGTAAAATACCCGCGCGAAGCTTGTCTTCGCTGAATGAATCGCGTCTATTGTCACGTTTTATGACAGAAGGTAGCGCAAGTTCTGCGGTCTCGTAAGTCGTGAAGCGTTCTTTACATATTAAACATTCGCGTCGCCGACGTACTTGATTTGTTTCGCGCATCAAGCGTGAATCAGTGACTTTGGTATCATTTGCATCGCAAAATGGGCAATACATAAATTCCCTCACACATATTGCCGCAGTTTATCGTATTTAAAGCCCAGAGTTAATCATTTTTTGCGCTGTATAATATATTTTGTTAGTTCATTAAGTATTCTTGTGCTAGCTCCCAGGGCAGCAAGCTGTTGTTCGGCTTCATTAAAGAGTATTTCAACTTTTTTGCGAGCTTGATTGATACCTAGGATGGAAGGAAAAGTGATTTTACTATTAGCACGATCTATGCCTTGGGGTTTGCCTAGTGTTTCAGTATTGCTTTCAAGATCGAGTAAATCATCCTGTATTTGGAAGCCTAGTCCAATATGCTTAGCATAGGATGTCAGCAAGGTATTGATTTGCGTATCTTGATTGGGTGATGCAAGCTGGCCTAGCTTTATGCTGGCATAAATAAGTTCACCTGTTTTTAAGCTATACATTTCTTTTAGTGACTCATAAGTTTGTAGATTTTTCATATCAAGCACTTGCCCTGCGACCATACCGTTCATACCGCAAGCTTCGCTCAATACTTTCATCATGGATAAACGTTGTTGATCAGTCAGTGTGGATGGATGGGATGCTAGTATCTGAAAGGCAAGCGGTTGAAGAGCATCACCCGCTAAAATGGCAAAGCTTTCATTATAAGCTTTGTGGCATGAAGGTTTGCCCCTACGTAAGTCAGCATTGTCCATGGCGGGTAAATCGTCATGTATCAAAGAGTAGCTGTGAATGAGTTCAATAGCTGCAGCTGCAACGGCTAGATTTTCAAAACTTGCACCTAAGGCCATGCCAGTGGCATAAACCAAGAGTGGGCGAATGCGTTTACCTCCATTATTAACGGCGTAATACATAGCTTCTTGCAATAAAGGCGCCGGACATATGCTGTCTTTTAAATAATAGGTAAAAAGTTTGTTCGTTTGACTATTACAGCAAGTCATTAATTCATCTAATGTTATTTCATTCATCGGGGGTCTCATAAGAGCTTAGTTTGTCTTCGCCACGATTGTTGATGAGTAATTGAACTTTTTGTTCGGCTTCAGTCAAGATAGTTTGTGCATGTTTGATTAAGATAATGCCACGCTCAAAGTGTGTTAATGATTGTTCTAAGGTTAATTCTTTGTTTTCCATTTGCAGAATAAGAGAGTTGATTTCAGAAAGTGACTTTTCTAAATCAGGTAATTTAGCTTTTTTGGTCATGATAAGAAGCTCCTATAGGCTGGATACTCAGTATAATAATGAGCATTGTGCAAATTGTGTAGGAAAATCCGCTGATTTTGCGCAGATTTCATTCGAAGTAAAAAAATTTAAAAAAGTTTGCATAACGTTGTTGACAATAAAATTAAGATGGGTAGAATGCGCATCTCCAGTCGATGACTGG
>CAZHMQ010000014.1:0-32385 GCA_964533645.1 uncultured Coxiellaceae bacterium | reverse complement strand
TCTCCTTTTATCATTCTTTGAATGAATCATTAATAAAATAAGTCAATAATACTGAAATAATAGCGCAAAAAGGCAGGATCCAAAGATTAGTGAAAAATTGTGTTGAAATGTTAGTAATAAATAAATAAGGTATAAACATCAAAAATGTATTAAATAAAAATACACCTGTGTTGGTGACACTTAAGGCGACACCTCTTGTGCTATTCGATGATATTTCGCTGACGACAGTATAAAATAGCATAGAACCCGAAAGCAAAAAACCAGTAAAAAATGAGACAATTTTGATGATAATTAAAGTTTGAATTTGATAATGAGGAAGGTACAAGCACATCAATAACAACATAATGCCTAAACAAATAGT
This sequence comes from uncultured Coxiellaceae bacterium, assembly GCA_964533645.1. Classification (GTDB taxonomy): domain Bacteria; phylum Pseudomonadota; class Gammaproteobacteria; order DSM-16500; family DSM-16500; genus JABDBK01. Next base: position 32,024 of record CAZHMQ010000014.1, on the reverse strand, counting down.
CACATGAATAATCATTTTTCTTGATTTAACTTGGTTTGAAATCCAGCCAAGCACGGGTGTGCCAATACCAATGCCAACAAATATCATACCGCTTATGATAACAGCATCTAACATCGATACAGCATAAAATGTTTGAATATTCAGATACCAAAAACCCGCATAAGCTAATAAGGTCCCAAAAGAAGTAGTTGCAGCAATAGTACATAATATTATTTGTTTATTTTTTAAAACCATTTTTAAGGATGTCTTTAAAGAAATAGTTTTAGTGTTTTGTTTGCTAGATGGTGATTTTACTAAAATGATGGTTAAAACAAATAAGATTACACCAGTTATAGCTAGTATTTGATAGATTTCATTCCAAGTATGACTTAAAAGTGCAACGCTAAAAATATAATGAATCTCAGCAGCCAAAATACAAGATAAAGTTTGAGTGAGACCAAAGAGAATAGGAAACAGTTTAGGTTTGAACCATTGAGAAATAATTATTCCTGCAGCAATAAATGCAAAAGATGCACCAATGCCTTGGATGAAATTAGCAATAGAAAACATTACCATGTTATTTGATAATGAAATGATGATATTACCCAATGCTAATAATAAAACTCCGCTACTTACTACCAGTTTGGTATTATATTTATCTAATAAATAACCTGCAGGAATCTGCATCAAAGCAAAGCCTATGATAAAAGCTCCCATAGCGATAGAAACACCCATCGCACTCAGATTCAATGAAGCTTTAATGGGTTCTGAAAAAACAGCAGCAGCGGTATTAAGACAGAAAGAATATACAACAAATAAAGTAACAATTAACCAGACAATAGCGCCGTATAGGATTTTTTTCATCATCTATTCCATTAGATAAATTGAAAATGGTATATAAAGGACTGTATTAAATTTAATCTACCATAAGGGCTCTCTAAAAACAAGCAAACTTATGCTAAACTTAGCTATAGGAAATGTAAAAGGTATGCCCTATGAACTGGAATGAATTGCAAAAATGCATTAAAGGAACAATCATCACCTCATTGGATACTAACTTTACATCAGCTAAAGCGGCAATGGTTTGGAATGCAATAAAACCTCAAAGGTCTCCTGATGGTATTGTTATCGTTAAAAACGATGATGATGTTGTTGAAGCGATTAACTTTGCAAAAAGAAATAAATTGCAAGTGACTGTTCATGGAGGAGGGCATACATGGTGTGGATTAGCTATTCGCAACGGTGGTCTGACAATTGATTTATCACAATTAACAGAATCAATTATTGATAAAACGACTCGTACAGCTATCATTCAACCGGTCATTAGTAATCAAGAGCTTGCTCGAAGGCTAGCTCAATATGATTTAGCATTTCCGATTGGTCATTGCCCAACAGTAAAAGCCAGTGGTTATCTACTTAGTGGCGGTATGTCTTGGAATCTAAGTCATTGGGGTCCTGGGTGTGTCAGTGTTGAAGCTGCGGAAATGGTCTTGGCTGACGGCAGTAAAATAAAAGCAAACGAAACAGAATATGCGGATTTGTTTTGGGCTTTGAGGGGTTCTGGACCTGGTACGTTTGCGGTGGTGACACGTTACCATCTAAAATGCTACCCACTACCTAAATCGATTATGACAAGTACTTATTATTATTCACTCGATGACTTACATGAAGTTGTTAATGAAGTCACAGAGTTGGGTTGGACAATGCCGAGCATAGTCGAGTTATCCATATTTTTAATTAAGGCCCCCCCTGAATTGATAGATAGTTGCAAGGCAACAAACGGAAAATTGTGTATGATTACGGCTGTTGCATTTGCTGACACAAAAGAACAAGGCATGGGTGCTCTGCAAGTTTTAGAAACTGGCAAGATAGTAAAAAAATGCTTGTCAAAAAAAATCAATGAACCTAGCAGTTTTGATAAGTTATCCGAAGTTTCCGGAATCACCTGGCCTGAAAAGCATCGTAATTTATGTGAAAATCAATGTTCAAATGCAAAGCCTGTTGATATTTTGATGGCTATGCGTGATAAAATTATGGATGCACCTTCAGAAATGTCAGTGATTGTATTTTGTCAGAGTACAGGACAGCATAATTTATTAGAACCGAATCCTGATGTTGCTCTTTCCATGGCAGGGCAATCTTATGGCGGTATTTGGTCGATTTGGGAAAACGCTAAAGACGACACGGCAAATATGAAATGGCAAGATGAAACTATGGCGATTTTAAAACCATTTACCAATTTCCATTATATTGGCGAAACGGATATAGCGCAGGATCCGACCCGCATTAAAAATTCATATACACCTGAAAAATGGAAGAAGCTGCAACAAATTAGAAAAAAATATGATCCAGAAGGATTATTTTTTTGTTATGCCGATGGTACTTGATGCGCGACAAATCTATCCAAACCTAAGGAAGAGAATGTTGACAAATCTCATCAGCTAAATACTTCACTGTACCGGCATAATAAATAGAATTATTGTAACTAAGCAATACTTTAAAATTCGGATATACTAAATAAATATCATCACCTTCAGGTTGAATCAAAGATGCATTTAATGCCGGATAGGGTAGGTTTTTTCCGTCAAAAGCATGCACACCTAGTTGGCTCCATACACTTACCGGTTTTATTATTGTCGTTCCGATTAATTGGCTATCAAAATCCTCTGGTAAATCCACTCGAATCATAATAGGCTCATCGTTGTTCCAATTATTTTTTACAAGATAATTTGCGATAGAAGCGAAGACATCAGGATAGCTTGTCCATATATCTTTACGTCCACAATGATCATAATCAACAGCATATTCAAACCAACTAGAAGGTAAAAATTGCGGTTGACCCGTAGCACCAGCCCATTCACCTTTAAATTGTTCTACACTTACTTGATGTTGGTTAAGCATTTGTAAGGCAGCAAGTAATTCACTGCGAAATTTAGTTTTTCGATTTGACTGATAGGCTAATGTTGCTAATGATTTAATAACAGGAAATTTTCCAGTGTATCGTCCATAGCTTGTTTCCATTCCCCACAAAGCTACAATATAACAAGCATTGACGTTATAATTATTTTCTACATTTTGTAATATGGATTGATGTTTTTTGAATTCTTTGCGTCCAATAATAATTTTATAATGATCGGCGCGAGAATTTTTATATTCTGGGTATGTGATGCGATGCTCTGGTTGATGACGACTGAAGTGCTGTACACTCTGATCGGGTGCTGAAATATTTGCAAATAACTGATCAAATAAATCAGCATCAATGCCTTCGGAAACAGCTTGGTCTTTTAATTCATTTACCCATAGTTCCCAATTAGATATAGCTTTAACCGGCACTTGATACAAAAATAAAGCTGAAATTAAGCATAGAGTCAGTATCGTTTTCATTATAACTCCAGTTTTTATGTGTCTTATAGTTATATTATAAACCATCTTTTTGAGGTGTATTATAATATGAATATGATATAAACTTAAATTATATTTCTGATCATTTTTTAACTAAAAAGAGAAATGACAGGTGAGATTAAATGATTAAAGTACTACCTTCTGCTGGAGCAATACATTTTGTTTTCGAATTTCTTTTTTCTAGTAAATCTTGGGCTTGTTTTAATTTTAAATCAATATCATCATCAAATTGATATAAATCATGATGATATAAACCAAGTAATTTTACATTAGCTTTATCAGCTATATCGACTACTCGACTAACACAAGAATGTCCCCATCCAACTTTTTTTACATATTCTTCATCTGAATAAGTAGCATCCATGAGTACAAAATCAGCATCTTTGATAAAATGAATTATTCTATCTGCTTCGTGTTGTGAATAATATGGTGAATTTTCTAAATATAATTCATTATCTGTGACATAGCAAAATGATTTATTTTGATAATCAATTCGATAACCAATGCAGCGGCCTGGATGATTTAATAAAATAGTTTGTATACGTAAACCATCAACTTCGATACTTTCTTCAGAAAGGTCATGGAAGCTTTTATCAGCAATAAATTCTTTCATAGTCACTGGAAAATACACATTTTCCATTTGATTATTGAGTAAAGCTTCTATACTTAAGTCACCATGTCTAGTCCCATAGATATCAAAATGATTACCTTTCATATATAAAGGTACAAAAAATGGAATGCCATTAATATGATCATAATGTGGATGGGTAATAAAAAGTTTTGCCTTAATTGGAAAATTACTCTCACTGACAAGGGCATCCGATAAAACTTTAATTCCCGTTCCTGCATCAAAAATTAAAAAATGTTTATGCGCAATTCGTAGTGTCACGCAATTCGTATTTCCCCCATATCGTAATGTTTTAGGTCCTGGAACAGGTAGGGTCCCGCGTACACCATAGAACCCAACTACTATATGGGTATCTAAGATTTCTATAATATCTTTAATAAATGTTTCTGAGCGAATAGGCTTGGTAATATAGCCATCCACACCATGCTGAAAAGCTCTACGTCTATCAAAATCAAATATTTTTCCTGTAACAATAATAAATTTGGGTTGTTTTATATCAGGCTTAAGACGAAGGCAGTTTAATAAATCGATACCATCTAAATCAGGCATAGTAAGATCGCATAATACACAATCAGGCTGAACTTCAAATATTTTTTTCAACGCTTCTTTGCCTGAAGTAGAAGAAGAAACTTCATGGCCTTCAGCTTTTAATAAACGAGCATAGAGCTCAATAGTTTTATCATCGTCATCGATAATAAAAAAATGATATTTTTTTTCTTCGCTCATAACACAATCCTCAAAGAGTTACTTTGTTTTAATAACCCTGTAAATGTTAACTGCCTCTTCTTTACCTCTTATGGTTTTAGATCCTAATGCTTCACATTCAAAATTCTCTTTTATCTCATCATATGTCGATTGTGTAATCAAAACTCCCTTTGACATGTCATGTGTAAGATCTTGTACCTGAATAGCCGTATTTAAGGCATCTCCTATGACAGTATACTCGATGTTTTTTGGCGATCCTATATTACCTATAAAAGCTTCACCTGTATTAACTCCAATACCAATTCCAATTTCAATGGTTTGACCATATTTGATTTTATAAGTTTCATTAATTTTATCCAATAATGAAACCATTTCTAACGCGCAATATATAGCATTTGATGTGTTTTCGAGATAAGACATAGGGCTTCCAAAAATAACCAACATACCGGTTCCAATCAGTTTATTGATGAATCCTTTATGTCTTCCTATACATTCTGCCATGATAGTGAAATAATCATTAAAAAATTCTATTATTTCTTCAGGTTTTTTTTCGAGAGGCTTAGTGAACCCTCTAATATCACTAAATAACACTGTCACGACAGATAGCTCAGCTCGTCGGGAATCAGTAGGTGATTGATCTGTGGATATTGTTTCATTAACGATGTTATCGGGAACGTATTTTTGAAATATATTTAAGATACGTTCTTTTTTCACAACTTCTTTTTGTAATATTTCTACTAATTCACGATTAGATAATTCTAATACACGCGTTTGAATAGCTTGATCGATATAACGCTTTACTTCATCTTTATCCCATGGTTTTTTAATAAATCGAAATACTCTAGCTGTATTGATTGCAGTAATCACAGCATCAATATCAGTAAAACCAGTGACAATTAAGCGTAACGTATCAGGAAATTCCGGTGTAATCGCTTCAAGAAATTGAACACCTGTCATATCAGGCATGCGTTGATCAGTTAACACAACATCAATAGGGTGCTTACGTAAAACTTCAATACCTTCTTTGGCACTAGTGACGGTATAGATGTTATCGTAAAATTTACGAAATGATGCGACAAAGGCTAGTAAATTGCCTTCTTCATCATCTACATATAATATATTTCCTCGCTTTGTATTCATTTTTTGTTCCCCATAAAACGCTAAGCTTTTCTCTTGAACATTGGTTTGATCTTATTTTTGATCGATAGGAAGTGTTATAATAAATTCCGTTCCTTTCCCAACTTCACTTTTAACCTCAATTTTTCCATGATGTTCATTGATTATTCCGTATGAAATTGAAAGTCCTAGCCCGGTTCCTTTTCCAACATCTTTAGTGGTATAGAATGGTTCAAAGATTTTTGAAAGATTTTCAGGACTAATTCCATGTCCTGTGTCTCTAATATGAATTTCAACTTTATCGTCCACTTGCTTTGTGGAAACATAAATTTCCCCTTTATCCGACATAGCATCACAGGCATTCGCTAAAATATTCATAAAGACTTGATTAATTTTTCCAGGAAAGCAATCGACAAGCGGAATAGGGTTGTATTCTTTTATAACTTTTATACGTTTACCATATTTATGCATTAGCAATGTTATAGTAGAATTTAGACCAGCCTGTATATCTGATTTTTTCATAGCATCTTCATCAAATCGGGTAAAAGTTTTTAAATCAACTACAATACTGGCTGTCCTTTCTGCTCCTTCTTTTATGTTACGAATTATTTTTTTAACTTCTTCTGTTACTTCATCTACATGAGTTTCATTTTTTATATTTTCTACATCATTTTTCCTTTCATCAAATTCTTTGCTTGATTTGATTTGTAGATAATGATTAAGTAAGTTTACGATGCTATCAAAATCGCTCTGTAGCGGATCAACAGTTGCTAAAATAAAATTGATGGGATTATTTATTTCATGGGCGATACCGGCAGTTAATACACCCAGTGAAGCAAGTTTTTCATTTTGAGCAACTTGTTGGTTTAGTTTCATTTTTTCATTATTATCATTTTGAATGATGTCTAATAATTGGTTCGTTTCTTTTTCAACAGAAGTTAATTCATCTTTACCCTCTACAGCCAAGCGTTTATCAAATTGCTTGCTTTCCCCAATATGAATGAGTTGACCATTTAATTTTTCTAATCGATTTGTGATGACATAACTTAAAAGAGTGGTGAGTAGAATCAAAAATATTATACCTGTTCCAATAAATGCTACGCTAAAATATTTAATGGTCTGTAAACCTGAGACATAGATATCTCTAGGCATAGTGATTTTTATAATAGCAACAGGATCATCATTGATATCGCGTATAAAAGTATAACCAAATAATTGATTTTCGCCTTTCACTAATAAAGGCTGTGTTTGTGAATTAAGTTGTTGATTTATATTTTCAAGACCCGGCACTTTATCAACTTCGGGCATACGATAAATGACAATATCAAGTCGCGTAATTCTTTTTAATTTTTCTAATATAGCGCGTGTAAAATATTTCACTGCGACTAAGGATCCATGAACAGGACCCGTATTGTCGCCTTTGACTACTGCATGGGACGCAGCTATAAATAAACTGGAATCTGTTGCGATGATTCCTTCTTTGTGACTCGTGTTAAATGGGAGATGAACGAGAGGACTTTTGGGTGTCAAATATTTTTCTAGCCCTGTGGGTAACGATATAAGTTGAGTATTTTCAGGGTCGAGTACAGCAAAATAAACAGATTCGCCTTTTATATTGAAGAATAAAAGCATATCTGTACCAAATCCTGTTAAACTTGCAACCTGTAGGTTGGTTTTTATAAAAGCTTCGTTTCTATCTATGACAAATTGATAGGCATCATTCCAAACTGAGTTACTGCTAGCAATCAGGCCAACTCCTTCTGCCATTTGATCAATAGCTTGTAATGAACGATTAACATCTCTAATAGCTGATGAATTTTCTAATTCAATATAGCTATCAAGTAAAATGCTGCGGGAGCCTATGAAAATTGCTGCAAACATCAAAGCCCAAGTGATAAATACAGTTGCTGTTATTTTACTTCTTAACCGCATATCTATTCTCCCTCTTTCATTAAGCTTGACGAGTAGAGCATTTCACTATTTATTTTAGCACTATTTTTGATCTCATGGGCGAGCTTTTTCGCCTTATGGCTGCGACCATAGATTTTTATGTCCTTGAATATAATAATTATTTTTTTAAGTAGAATTTTTACAGAAAGAGTATATGAATTTGATGCCAAGTTGATTATGATTCGTCAAATCGAATGAGATCATTTAAAAGGAATTAAATCATGAAAAAAACAGTACTGTTTATCACTATGACAGGTGTGGTAAGTTTTTGTTCATGCTCATTTGCTGGAGAAGAAGCTAAACATAATAGTCCTGCTGCTCAATATTTCTTAGATCATATTTCAGGTAATGCCGCTTTTACTAATAATTATGAATTCCGTGGTTTTAGTCAGACGAATAATGAAGCCGCAGTACAGGCTGGCCTTACTTTTACCTTTGATAGTAAGATTTATTTGGCTCTTTGGGGTTCAAATGTCAATTTTTTTAGCCTCACTGGCGAACAAGCAACCTTAGAAGCTGATGAAGTTATCGGATATACTAATTCAATTAACGATTTTTCCTTTGATTTGCATTTTGTAAGATATGATTATCCAAGAGCTTCCAGCGCCACTTATAATGAATTAATGGGTTCTATAAGTTATAAGTTTCTTACTTTTCTAATGGGCTATTCTGGAAATGTTTTTGGATCTCATGGTCCTGGAACCTATGCTAATTTAGGTTTTAATTTTAATATTCCTGCAAAATATGTTTATTTCGATAATGTCGTTTTATCCGGTGGGGTAGGTAATTATAATTTAGATAGTTATGCAGGAAATAGCTATCAAGATTATAACCTACAATTAGCAAAAACGATTGGGGATAAATATACATTTTCACTTCAATACGTAGATACTAATCATAAAAATCCTCCCTATGATCGTAGTCAATGCGTTGGGGCTATTACGGCTAAATTTTGATTGAGAAAATTAAAAAATGATTTTTTTTTTGCAGGCATGGGGTTGACTCATAAAAGTACCTAAAAAAAATTTAAAATTTTTTATTTAAATTTTCATATCATTGTCATTTATTAGACACTTCTGTGTTAAATATTTACAAAAATATTATGCTAAAATTTAAGCATTATATACAGGAGAGCGATATGAACGATTCAACCATTGATGCAGCAAAATTTAAAGATGTCATCCATCAATGCGTCAATATTTCAGAAGAACAAAGACATGACGCAGCCTTTGAAGTTATGCAAGCACAATTACCCATGCTCGTAAAAGATACACGCGATTTGATAACATTGTGTGAATCGCTTTCTGCTGCCCAATTCTCAGCTATGTTGGAAGGCATGAAAATGCATTTACCTGATCTTATTAAAAGTGATAAAGATTTAATGGATTTACGTGAATCACTTTCACACGATCAATTTTCTGCGCTTTTGTATGCATTTAAAGATCAATTACCCGAATTAATTAAAAGTTCTCAAAATTTTTCGGGAATCTATTTTGCACTTTCATCAGATCAACGCAATACATTATTCGATGCGATAAAAATAAATTTACCCGAACTTATCAAAAATGTGGGTTTCTTTACTGATATTTGCGGACCATTTCTCACTCCTGAGCAACGTAATCTGGTATTTGAAGCGATGAAAGCCCATTTGCCTGAACTTATTAAGGATTTTCGGACATTGGTTTTGCAATGTGAATCATGTCCCTCTGATCAAGTTCCTATTATGTTGAATGCCCTGAAAGAATGTCTTCCCAAGCTTATAAAAAATGTTGATGATTTTAATAAGGTTTGCCAATCATTTCGTGATCAACGTGATCGAAATGCTATGCTTATGCTCGAAGCATTTAAAGAAAATCTGCCTAATTTAATAAAAAATGTTCGGGATTATAAAAATATTTGTGAACCGCTTACAGCAAATAAACGCAATCGAGCATCACTTTCACCAAGTCAATATAATATTATATTTGAAGCTATGAAACCAAGCTTGCATGAACTAGTGGAAAGTGCCACAAGTTTTAGTATGCTTTGTCGATATCTTTCTGAAGAACAACGCAATTATTTATTCTATATGATCAAAGCACGATTACCTGATCTTATTAATACAACCCAAGATTTTGAAGATGTATGCCGACCCATTTCTCCTGAACAACGAAATATAGCTTTCGAAGCTATAGAAAAAAAATTACCGAATCTTATAGAAAGAACTTGGCATTTTGAAGAAATTTGTCGACCGCTCTCGGCAGAACAGCGTATGAAAGCATTTGATGCATTCAAATCCAAGATGCCATATCTTATCAAGACCACAGGCGATTTTGAATTTCTTTGTCAAACACTTTCTCCCAATCAACGAAATACTGCATTTAGTGCTATTAAATTAAAATTACCACAGATTATTCGAAGTTTTGAGGATTTATCTAGAATATGTAATAGCCCTCTTTTACCTAATCAACGCACTGAAATGATAGCTTCTATCAAGCCTAAGTTTTTAAAAATTTTCAAAAATCCAGGCATTTCATTAGCAGACTCGAGAGAAGTATCAAAAAATCACATTAATACATGCCTTTATATGTTTCACATGGCACAAGAAAATAATACCCTTAGATTAAATCATCTGATTAATATTTTTAAAATCGAGTATGAACGAGAAAGAAGTAAGCAAATTTTCAAGGTATTCCGAAGTAATTTTCTCTTTCAGTTAGAAAATCTCAGTGTAGATGATGCAATTGGAAAAATTATTTATCAAAGTTTTAAACATAATGATCGTTTAATTGCAAAAACTTTTAGTAAAATACTTACCGAAAAATATGTTCCTGTATATGCTGCAAGAACATAGTCAACTTAGGGCCAGCATAGTAGAATTGTAAACAGCCCGTAATGATATGGAGGAGATTATGGAATGTACATGTAATAAATGTGGTATGGGTGTTGAAGGCTTAACTTGTACTAAGTGTGATGCTGATCATGGCCGGTAACCTCGATTACCGGAACCAAGCTATATAACCGTACACAACGTCTTCTTTAAAATAACATTCCCACCGATGAAGGTTTAATGGCTAACTATTTGTATGTATTATTCATTTTTTGTTTTGTGTAAAATTTAACCTTATTTTGTGCTAAACTTAAAGTGTAAGTTCGTATGTCTGTGCGAGCGAGGCTACGGGTATGGGTATTCAGAAAGTAAGTATCAATAAATTATTTGCTACGGTCGCTATTAGCATGGGTCAAAGACTAAAAAGATTATATGACGAAGTTTATAAACAAGACCAATCTAAAAGCCCCGATGAGGTGCTTGCTATTTTAGAAAAACTTCATTTACTCTGTGAAGAATTAGAAAAACAATATTCAACCTCAGGTCCCTATTTAACCATTCTTTTGAATTCAGCTGGTGAAAGTGCTTCGTTATATTTTCGTCAATATTCACAATATCTTAAACAATTGCATCACATAGGAGCTACATCCAAAAAAAAGATGCAAGATTTAAACACTTCAAAACAAAGTGTACGAGCTTCCTATATTGATAAAATTCCAACTGCAAAGAGTCAACCTATTAAGCATAAAATACTTGAAAGTCATCCACATGATCAACAAATTGGAAAACATATAAGTGAATACAGTTTATTTAATAGATATCATCATGCAAAAGAAGGTTCAGTAGAATATATAAAAAATGATTTTATGAGTCATTATGATCCTTCAAAACATAGCAGTATTGATGAATTCCTATTAGAAAGATCTCAGGAATTAAAGATAACTCCTGCCAAATATAAAGAAGATCTTATACATGGTACACAATCAAAAATGGAAGTGCTTGTAAACTTAATTGAACCTGGATGGTCAAAAGAACCTCCTCCCCTTCTCGAAATTAATCAAACTATTTTAAGCCAACCACCTAACAATAAAAATCTTGAAAATTATCCAGAAGATCCGGAAATAAAGAAACATATCAGTGAATATAGTTTATTTAATAAATACCATCAAGCTGTAGAAGGTTCGATAGAATATGTAAAAAATGATTTTATGAATCATTATGATTCCTCAAAGTATAGAAATCTTAACGAATTCTTATTAGAAAGATCTCAAGAATTAAATATAAGTCCTGCCAAATATAAAGAAGATCTTATACATGGTACACAATCAAAAATGGAAATGCTTGTAAACTTAATCGAACCTGGATGGTCAAAAGAACCTCCTCCCACCACTTCTACCGATGGTGATCAAAGCAGTTTAAAATCTAAATAATTTATCATTATAAAAATATTTGGTAGAATAATAGGCGGTTTTGACAAAGGTACTCATCCATGACGATTCAAATCATAGGCTCCGTAGATAAAGATAGACTTTATTGTGCAGGATCAGTCACTAAATTTCTTACTGCATTTGTTTGTTTATCTTTATTATCAGAAAAATATAACCTGCGTAAAATCGTAGATGATGATAATTTTTTAAATACTATCTGCATTACTCCAAAGGCAAATGAATTCTTGAAGCTTTTTCAACGAATCATAGGAAGTCAATTCAGCATTCGTGATATATGCTCTCATTATAGTGGATTACCTTATACATTTGATGTATCAGAAAATGAATTAACAAGTGTCGAATTACATCATCCCTTTAAACATCATTGTATTCCTGATGAAGAAACATTTTTATATCTATGCAAAAATAACATTACACCGGTTTATCCTAACCGATGTAAATTCCATTATTCTGAACTATCTATGATTTTTCTTGGATATCTTATTGAAAACACTTACAACGTTAAAATGAAAGACTTATACCAAACATATCTTATCGATAAATGTAAACTAAAAAACAGTATTTTTTCCATAAAAAGAGTAGAAAATGTTTACTGCCAAGATCTTTCTGATAAATATGATTATGCTGCAATTGCTATATTAGATCATGGATACTTTTGTTATAGCAATGGTTACTACACCACCTTGAACGACATGAAAATATTGATCGAATATATGTTAGAAAATTCAGTTTTCAAATATATGATTGATGTGACTCATGCTCGTGCTGCTTCGCATAGATTAATGAATGGACTTTCCATAGAAATAAGGTTAGCTGATAATGATATTCTCGTAGGCTATGAAGGGTTATCTTTTAGTGGTTGTAATCTTTGGGCATATTCAACCAAAAATAAACAAGGTTATATCAGTTTTAGTAATAATGAAGAAACCATTTATGATGTAGTTTACGGTCAATTAGGATATTCCACGTTCGATAGAGTCCCTACATACACGGAAGTTGATTACGACATGTTCATTAAAAGCTACCATTCAGATATTCAAGAAATAAGCGTGCCTGAAGAATATCAAGGTCATTATCATAGAGTAAAAATAAATGAAAAAGAATTGAAAAATATTTTTGTGGTTTCTAATCATTATATAATGATTAGAAATCCTGAAGAAATACAATATAACATTATTTATCTACATGGTAATTACCGAATTTTGAATAAAGATCATGTGCATGGCGCAAAAGTTGGATTTTATAGTACAAAAAGTGAAAATAAGTATATGTTCTTTGATGGTACTCTATATCAAAAAATATTAGAATAAATTCTGCAGCAGTAATAAAGCTTTTGAAGGACAAAATATGCATAAGGATGATTTACCAAGTGGTGCTAAGCTTGTTCCACTGATGATGCATTATGATGATCGAGGTATGTTTGCTGAATTATATCGAAAAGAATGGTTAGTAGGTTTAGACACGCTACAATGGAATGTTGCACATAGCAACACTCATGTGTTACGAGGCATACACCTGCATTGGAAGCATATGGATTATCTTATTGTGTTAAAAGGACATATGACTTTGTATATGCATGATGTCAGACCCCTCTCGTTTAGCAAAGGCCAAACATTTGTCGTTGATCTTAAAGAAGACACTTTACAAGCTGTTGTCATACCTACAGGAATAGCACATGGATTTTATTTTAATAAAGATTCAACTCATCTTTATGCTGTTTCAGAATATTGGAATCTTGAAGATGAGTTAGGTTGTATGTGGAATTGTCCTGAGCTTAACATCTCTTTACCTATCAATAATCCCATGCTTTCTGTAAGAGATACAAACGCTCTTACTTATGATGCTATGGTTCAAGAATATATGAAAAAGGTGGAAAAGGATAACTAATACTCATGAGAAAATGTATAGGATTAATAGGCTGTGGTCAATGGGGAAAAAATATTCTTAGGGACTTACTTACACTTCAGGCTAAGGTATTTGTATTTGTACGTACCGAGCAAACAAAAAATGAAGCATTACAACTAGGCGCAAGCGGAGCTTTCATTGGTCTTACAGAAATAGCACAGAAAGTTGATGGATTTATTGTTGCAACACCTACAAGTACGCATGCGGATGTATTAGATCAATTACTCTCATACGATAAACCCATCTTTATTGAAAAACCCTTAACTTCAGATATTCATCGTGCACGCCAATTATTAGCGCATGGAAAAGGTAAGATTTTTGTGATGGACAAATGGCGATATCATCCGGGTATAGATGCTATAGCTAAAAAAGTAAAAGCTGGAGATTTAGGCGAAATTCAATTAATCAGAATTTGTAGACTCGGATGGGGAAATCCACATCCTGATGTAGATGCGTTATGGATACTGGTTCCACATGATTTAGCCATTGTCCTTCATATACTTGGCAGGATACCGTCCCTACATGCTGTGACTCCATTACTCCCATCAAATCCAAGTGCAGGAGCAATGATTACATTAAAAGACAAGCATTCACCTTCTGTAATAATCGAAATGTCCACGGTTAAACCTACAAGAAATCGTAGTTTATATGTCGTAGGTAGTGAAGCTAGTCTAGCGTTATCAGATGCTTATGATAATGAATTAACTTTTATAAACGGCAAGCCTGCATCATTGAATAGTCAAGTTCACGACATAGCAATTGATAATAGCATGCCTCTTTATTTGGAGTTAAAAGCATTTTTAGAGTATTTGAATGGAAATGTCCCCCCTATGAGCACTCTTGAAGATGGTGTGTTGATGGTAGAAATGATACATGAAATAAGAATGCATTTAGGCTTAACAGAACCGATGTACGCACAAATTGTCAGTGAAAAAATGGTTTAGTATGGCAATATTATTTACTATTTTATTACCCGTTCATCGAAATGCTGATTTAATACCTTATGCGATTAAATCAGTTTTAACGCAAACCATTCAAAATTTCGAATTATTTATTATTTGTGATGGAGCTCCAGACGATACGCTTGCTTGCGCACAATTTTTTGCAGGACAAGATTCTCGTATTCGCGTTTTTCCCTTCCCCAAAGGAGAGAGACACGGTGAAGCGCATAGACATATAGCATTACAACAAGCGAACGGACAATATATAGCACATCTTGCAGACGATGATTTTTGGTTTCCAAATCATCTTGAAGAAATGTCAAAACTACTACAACATAATGATTTTGGAAATTTGATAGCATGCCTTGTCGATCTTGATAAAGAGAATCAGATCCATGGATTATCGGGTGATTTAAGTAATTTAGAAACAGTCCAAAAAATGTTGAATAAAAAATACAACTTTTTTGGTCTTACAACGTCGGGTTATAGACAAGTCGCCTATCAACGTTTATCACAAGGATGGTCCCCTGCACCCACTGATATATGGACTGATCTTTATATGTGGCGCAAATTTTTAAAAACACCAGGCTTAACATTTGGTACTCGCATCGCAATTACCGCTTGTCATTTTTCCACGGCTTCACGTAAACATTTATCTACTGCAGAACGAAAATTGGAAATGGAGAAATGGTTTAATAAAATGCAATGCAAAGAACAGCGTGATCAATGGACTCAACAAGTCTTACATAAATTAAATCAAAAAGCATATACTTGTGAAGTTAATCATAAGCACACTATTAACCTTGATCAGTATAATGCTTTAAGCGAAGAATTATGTTCTGTTTATCGTTCTTTATCTTGGCGTTTGACGAATCCATTACGTCAGGGCAAGAAATGGTTGAGATTCCTTAAAAAACCGTCATCCTGAGAGCGTTTTTTCACTGAAGGATGACAGCTATGAAAACACTATTTGCTAATTACGGTTTTTAACGCGTTGTTCAACGTCAAAACCTGGTTTGGAAGAATCTTCAAAAAAATCACGTAATTGTTTTAACGTAACATACAGTACATCAGACTCATCTTTTGTGCTAAATTTTTCCCAATAACTACCCCATTCTCCATTTGATGCTAATAAACCAAATAAATCCCAGCTATTTTCTTCTTTTCGACGTGCTGCTAAGAATTCATCAAATCGAGTCTTGGTGAAAATTTTCGTTCCTGTTTTATCAAGCGTTGCATATTGACATAATTCATTCCACACCGTTTCATTAATGGTGCCATCAAGATGGTATATGCCCGTATGATGAGAATGATTTAACTTGCCTACAGCTTCTACAGGTTTGAATTGTTTAAATGGACAATGTCCTATAATGGTTCCAGCGCCAAAACTTACACGTGCCGCTGTTGATTTTGCGGTGAAATTACTGTCGCCTATGCTTTTGTTGCGTCCAACCATGGACTCATAAGAAATATTTTCTCCGATTCTCTCTCCGCCAAAATAATCAATATGTTTTTCTAATGCAGTACGATTATCTTCTGATTTATTTTCAGCATCAACTAATGATTGGTTAAGTTTCCTAGTGGTACTCATATTTTTCCTTAATTAAATATTTTTTAACAGGCAAAACAATAACAAATAAATATTAAGGAATTATTAACACTGGACTTTGGCCATTCTTAAAAATTACAGGTAGGGTGGACAAAACATTGCGTGATTATTAATTATTTGCACTTTTGGTGGGCACGGTCAAAGAGCGACCTTTGCCCACCCTACGCTACATCGAGCAATGTGTGTCCACCATTTTAAAAGTCCAGTAACATAGCATTATAAGTATGTTTTGCGTCAGGCGATCGGGCTCTTTTCCTGCTTATTCTAATAACATACCAAGAAATTCACCCTTCCCTTGCGGTAGTTCAAAAAAAATCAAACATTGTCATGGCTTAAGATAAGCAGCCTGCTGTAATTGCATTCATTTTTTAAAGAAATGATCAAGTGCAGATCAAATAATATTAAAAATATCGATGACCGTAATGAGCGCTCGTTCTTTAGGGTAAAATAAAGATAATGACCATGGAGGATGTTTTATGCCAGCTTTCATGAGATTGTTATCTTATATCATTTTAATAATGAGTATGCTATTTCCATGTAACATATTTGCAGCAAGTACCACAAATATTCCTATTTTATGCTATCACAATTTAAATCCTACTAAGCCTGGTAGTATGAATATGACGCCCAAAAAATTTGAATCTCAAATTAAATGGTTGGTCGATAATGGATTTACGATTATTCCGCTAAAACAAGCGGTGGAATATTTACAAGGAAAACGCGAATCTTTGCCCAATAAATCTATTGTGGTAACAGCTGATGATGGATGGAAATCTGTTTATATTTATATGTTTCCTATCATAAAAAAATATAATATACCTATCACATTATTTATTTATCCTGAGACTATTTCTAAGGGTAAAAATGCGATGACATGGGAGGAATTAAAAAAATTGCAACAAACGGGCCTGTTTGATATACAAAGTCATACTTATTCGCATCCCAATTTTAAACATGCAAAGAAAAACATGTCCCCTACGAATTATGAAAAATATGTAAATGCAGAATTAGTTAAATCAAAAAATATTTTAGAAAATAAAACAGGTAATAAAATAGTATTTTTAGCATGGCCTTTTGGAATATATGATAATTATTTAGAACAAGCCGCTGCAAAAGCGGGATATACCACGGCTTTTACTATTGATGCCATTCCTGCTAATCAAAAGTTTGGACCCGAAGCTGAGCCACGTTATATGATAGTAGATGGTTTATCGTTCAAGACATTTCAAAGTATAGCTAATAGTGCGAAATGAGTCAAAAAGGTCGCCTTCGGCGTGAAAAAAATTTTTCACGCCAAAGGCGATCTTTTTTACTGGTAAAAAATAAAAAAATTATTTAGAGTGTACACGAATAGCATGAGGTTATACTTGAGGTTCATTTTGACATGGAGCAGTAACATGAAAAAAATTTTTACCACCTGCCTCTGGTTATGCGCATTCAATACTTATCTTATTCCAAATACCACCATTGCTGACACCGTCAGACCTTCAGAATCAGTCTCCTATCTCACCGATACAAAAGGACGTGCTGTGATTTTGCACGGACTTAATATGTCCAACAATGCTAAATATGCCCTCGATGGAATGCCGTGGATAAAAGCATCCGATGTCGTGGCAGAAAACAGAACACTTGGCACTAATGCTGTACGCTTTGTGATTTTTTGGGATTTAGTCGAGCCACAACCAGGGGTCTATGACGATAATTATTTGGCTAATGTGCAAATCCGTGCGGGTTGGTATGGCTCGCAAGGCATGCATGTTATCCTCGACATGCACCAGGATCTATACGGCCCAGGCGCTGTGAGTTCAGGTCCCACTGACGTTGATGGCGCACCACTTTGGGCTACTTATACGGATGGCTTACCCATCAAACCGCAGCGTCCATGGGGGTTAATGTATGTGCAACCAGGTGAACTTCGTGTCTGGGACAACTTTTGGAACACCACTCGCAAGCATCCTGAATTACGAAAAAGTTATGCCAATGCTTGGCAACATGTAGCTGCTTACTTCGCTAACAACACTTCAGTGATCGGCTATGATCTTATGAATGAACCTTTTGGCGGCTCATTACAAGGAGTTCTCTTTGAGCCCACTGTCCTCCTTGCAACGTATCAAGAAGTCATTAACAAGATACGTCAAGTCGATAATGATCATTGGATTCTTGTTGAGCCCTCCTCATTCCCAGTGACGCAAGGCTTGCCTACTACACTGCCTAAACCTAAGGATCCACGTCGCGGCGAACCTCGTATCGCATATTCACCGCATCTTTATCCACCGACTTTAACTCTAGATAATACTAAAGCTTCCTACACAGGACTAAACATTCCAGTTGTCAATTTAATGCTGAAAACCTGGGCTGCATCGAATGTTGCGATTTCTATATTATGGAAATCACCCATAGTGATTGGAGAATTGGGAGCTGTCGACTATACCGCAAAAGGTAATTTGGACTTCGTCGATAAACTTACTGAGTTGACTGATAATATTGGCGCAAGTTGGCTTTGGTGGTCGAATGACAAAGGAAACACTAGCCCTTACCAAGGCGATGATGTTTTCAACGCATTAGCAGCCCACTTATCCTATCCTTATGCGCAAGCTATCGCAGGAGCACCAGAAGTTTTACGATACGATCGGGCAAAAAAACAATTGACGGTCAAGTTTGCAAATAAAGCTGGGGTCACGGGCACCACTGACTTATTCCTATCTCCCTACGTTTTTACCAACGGTTATACACTAACCACCACAGACGCTGCAGGTAATTGGAGCGCCAATTATAATGCCAACAATCATGTACTTGCTATTACAGCTGATCCGACTAAAAATGATCATACTTACACAGTAACTGCTTACTGATTAATTTATAGCGGTTACAAAAACCATGAACATGTTCATGCATTTTATGATACTGCTGTAACGATGGTTGGTGGTATTTCTGTAACGATATCCTTATGTTACCAGCTAAAAACCGCCATCGAGAATTTTCTCATTTCGTCGTCGAATATCTTCAGGAACAGCTTGTTCATAAAAGGCAATAAAATTATCCTCATCCTGTGGACCTTCATCCGGCACCTGCAAAACAGTAAACCAACGATTCAATAAACAAAAATGACCGATTAACCAGGTCAATTCCACAATCTGAGAATCCACATAACGATCCATTTGTCTTGTGGAAAAATTCTTCAGGCGTGAATCCTGCAGATTATGTTCACGGAGTATACGGCGAAGTTCATGAAATTCTTCATTGGTGACAAGATGAGCGTCTTTTGTGACTTTATCAGTGTAACCTAACACGACTCTTTCTCGCTCAGTATACACATCCGGATGATTGAAATATTCATGGAGATAAAGATATTTCTGATGTGCTTCTTCTTCGCGACCCGCATTGGTATAAAGCGTCATTCCAATCGCTGAGTGATGCGTAACCGAATAGCGTGAACGATTCATGAGGGAAGTGAGAGAGATAACTAATTCTTTAATAAAACGATCATTAAACCCTGCTTCCTGTACATCACCGCGCAGCGTGGTAGGATCAAAGATAAAAGTATTACAATATTCAACTTCTGTTTGTAAAAGTCTAGGGGTATAGGCCATTACTTTGCAAAGATTATTGCGAAATCGACCCCAGGTAATTTCTCCTGCAACCATTCCTGCTTCTGTGTAGGGATCAATCTCATCACGTTGCAAAGGTCGAACACGAGTCCAGGAACCTTGACTAATTTTAGTTTCTGCAACGGTTGTTGGACTTTGAACGCTCTTGGTATCTGTTATCATGACACACCTCCATTTCTTAATGATGAACTTATTTTTTTGATTTTTCTTTTATAGTCGTTTCAATGATGGCACCATTCCCTTTTTCTTTGAAGTTCCATAAAAGCCAATCATCATTCCGAGTAAATCGATTAAATTTATTGTCCCACTTCTTTGGTAATTCTTGACTCAATTTTTCAAGGTAGGGAAGCAAAGGATTTTTAATTTTATAACGATCCTCATGATCGTCTAAAGCAATGCGTTTCCAATTAAAATAGTTTCGGTATAAAGAAAATCCAAACCCATCAAAAAAATTTTCTCCTCCGATAAGTGGCATGTACCACAAACTAGGACTACCTTCTGGATTTTCCTTGATGCCGCTTTCAGCAATTAATTTTTCAAGCATTTTTGCACCTCTAGGGTCGTCATTAAGATGTTCTTTCAACTTCGCCAAGGTTGGAAAATTAATCGGAGGACTTACGAAAAGTACAGGCTTGCGCTGCGAACGACAAAGCGCAATTTCATGCGGAGTGCCTACGCTATAAATACTCGTAGGACAATAGGCCACGATAAAATCCGACGTATCCACCATCCGTAAATCGATGTGCAGTGTTTCCCAAAATTTGCCTGTTATATTGGCTCTGGTTTTTGCAGCAGCCGCTGATTTCTCGAATGTCCATTTTTTTCGATTATCTGTGGTATCCACGCCCTCACGACCATATTCGTGAAGCCCACGAACCAAGGGTTTGTTCCATGGGTCAAAAACAACGACACCCAGCGCACGAAGGAATTCACCGACGCGATTTCGCCAACCATATTTCTTTTCGTTTGCCCGCGATGCAACAAAATCCATAGGTCCCGAGAGATAAACACGAGCACCCTCTAATATTTTACCTTTTTTAAGTTTTTTTAATTTTTTTGTCATGGGTTATTCCTCCTGAAACTCCGTCGAACGCACTGTTTTCTTATGCGTCAACCATATTTTCTCGACCTGATTGCGAATCTTAAAAAAGTTATCCTTAATTATTCGATGATAATCCCTATACTCATCATGAAACTGATCCCATGCTTCTTGATACTGGGTTTTATATGTTGTTTGCTCTGGATTCTCACGCCATCTTGCTTGAGTTTCCAAAAGACGCTGTAGCTTCGTAGTAATTTCTGTTCGTTGTTTTTGAAGGTTTTCACGCAAAGAAGGATTTCCCTTATGCTGATCATCGAGATAACGAAGCCAACCATCTAGCTTCGCATGGGATTCAAAACCACGATTAATGACAGCTAAAAATGGCGAAACAGCCGCGCTGCGTTGACTTTGCAGCGAACTAGAAATACTGAGATTATTGTTTTGCGTGCTAAGAACTCTTTCTGTTTCTGCAGTCCATATTCCCGTGGCTGGATTTTTACACTCCTTAGCTGCATCATAAACCGTTTCGCTTATTATTTTAAATAGCTGAAACGTCTCAACAGATCCTGCTTGTCCAAGGAAGATGCCGGCATGTCGCGCAAGACGTTCACATTCCATAAATTCTTTCCAACTTAGCAATGGAATAGCGCTATTTTCTGTGCGGTATAGGATTGTATGCGTGATAGGGTCTCGCATAAATTCTTCTCGTGCATGAGGTTCGTCCACATCTGTTTTTCTACCCAATAGTACCCACGTTTCTTTGTGGCGCGTATCTGTTAAAAGTGATGGAATCTCTAACACGCGAGCTTCTTCAATCATAAATTTGATTTTTTCAAAAGGATCAATAATCGCTCTAGGGGTTCTATCACTATCCCTGTTATCCACAAATGCATTCCAAGGCTCAACGATGCCGATCGGCATCAATAGCATTCTTTTTGAAATATGGGGATTACTGAGAAGTTCACGGTAAACCATGCGCGCAGTGAGCGCGTCTAGGCAAAGCCACATTCCCATTTTAAGAATATCTACTGCTAACGTAGTATAAACCGATTGAATGCGTTGCGCAGAAGTGGCTGCTGTATAAATTGGATCGACTGGACGACCATCTATGACCACAACGCCTTTAAGATCACTGTGATCTGCTATTGCATTAAGCTCATAGGGTTCGAGATATTCTAATAAATTAGGAAGCCATTCATCTTTTTCATTGTCAGCAATAGCAACATATTTAAATCCAAATTCAGAAGCAATATCAACTATTTCGTTGATACGTGAAATGCGATCAGTGCTTATTGTTTCAATATTAAGATAAAGAGCGATTTCTTTGCGATGTTCAGTCAAATCTTTCTCTTTGAGGACTTCCTCCACCCAGTAACGAATTTTATCAGGCGTCATTTCTGTGACTTCTAATACCGCCTTAATGGGAGGTAGAGCAAAATTCCCAAGTTTGTGATCCATAAAACGTTTATTGATTTGCGAGGATGCCTGTTCTGCCTGCGTATTTTTCCACAACTGTTGTAGCAAATCACTTATAAGATGATTAATCGTGTCAAATCGATGCGGTGGTTGATAAATGCCGCTTCGTATAGGTTTTAAGTCTTTTTCGCTAGTGGGATGAGGATAATTTCGCATAGGAATGGATTGTACTTCTTCCGAGATGTTAGAACTCACCGCCATTCCACCCGAAAATAGGCGTGTCCCCATGGCAAGAAATGGCGGAATAGGCGAGACTGCCTGACCAGGTACTATCAATTCGCCATCTAATCCGTAACTTACATTAGTCGTCCTTAGTGATTGTGCTTCTGGAGATAATGCAATACCCATCGTATAGTAATAACCTGCATCTAAATCGCTAGCACTCACAAAGTGCATCGCTCCCAGCGGTTTATCATGTAATGCTTTAATGCGATCAACTCCCTCTGGTGGTATGGGAAAAATACCACGCTTTAACATGGCCTCCCATCCTATGGCAATAATCGCTTTCGCAGTGCTGCTAAAATGAAAATGTAACTCAATAAGCGGTTCTACAGTCAAAAGAGCGTCATGTGCACGTCCAATCAACTTCACAGAAAGATTTGCTAGATAATCCAGCTCGTGAACGGCATGCAATATCTCATCACTATTCCTTCGTTTTTGGTTTGCTTTTTTCGCCGCATCAAACAATTTTTTATATAATGATGCGGATAACCTAGCATGCTTCGCAGCATGATCGACCTCTTGAACGGTTAATGCCCCGCTCTGTAAACTTTTTAAAACACCAGCGAACTCTTGTTCGGTTGAATCAATTTCAATTTGTTGCTGCAACAAATTCAAACCGTTATTCTCTTCTAATATGTCACCGGGAGGAGCGGGGCGAAACGACAATTGATCCGTGAGCGCTTTATGAATCAATGTTGATTCTGTATTCGCGCCAAAAGTTTTCCCATTTACATGCATTTCTTTTTTAGTTGTCATAAGCTCCTCCTTTTATCTCCTTTTAAAAAGCAGTTCTACTTAAAAACGATTGACTAGCATTTGAGAATAAGCCTGCTATACTTCAACATTGACTCTACCCTCAATTAAAAAGATAACTCCGCAATCATTTTCTTGCAATTTATCCTAGCTTATTATGCGTAAATATCGAACATAATATTCATATTTGTACAATTTTTGACCACTTTAATTTATACACTTCAATACAAATAGATTAAACAATAATCAATTTTCTTGTTTTTTGTACTGCAAATCGGGGTATACTGAAAATGTGCAAGGAAAGAAGGAGGAAATATGCGCAATTATTTCATAGGTGCTGTTTTTGGAGTACTCATTATCATTGCGATGATACTTCTCTTCGATTGGTATAAAACAAGAGGACGAGTACAAGAACCACTTGCTTTGCCAAGCACTTTTACAAAACACATAACAAGATCAATCATGCAACATAAAGCAACTCATCCTTCCCCCACTTCCAAAATAAAAGACGGAACAGCGGAACCTACTACAACAAGAATTCAACCAGTTGCTTACCACTATGCTTCCACGCATTTCACAAAGGAAAAGACGACAGAGCAACCCCCCAAGAAAAATCATACAACAACTTCTGGAATCTCCGCATTAGGTGTAACGGATACCGTAAAGACGATAAAAATGACAGAAACGATTTCACCCACACCTGAAGCAGTCTTAAAATATGTTTTGTTTTCTGTTAGTTATGACCCGATTATCAATGCAGGAGAAACTCAATCATTACAACTGACTATGTCGCCAAGGAGTGCATTGGCACAACTAGACAAGGTAACGAAAGATAAGAAAACACAACAAATTCAAATTAATGATATCGAAAAAATACAAAAACAATATAAGTATGTTTCAGCCACACTTTTTGCCAAAAATCATTGTTTAAATATTGAAAAAAAGATGCCGGAAGAAGATAAAGTCTATTTACCAAGCATAAATGACTCTACATCTGATCAAGTATGGGAATGGGACTTAACTGTACCTGAAGAATCAACAGAAAATATTTGCAATCTTTCTTTGTTCATACGATTTTGCTTGAACCAAAATGATTGCATTCCTTCAGCTGATCCTGATAAAAAATTCATTATTGCTATTCACGTCACGATTGCTCATAAAATTTACACTTGGTTCATAGGGCTTGGAAATCTAGCACATTATGGAACAGCTATTGCTACAGCTATTGCCGGATTGATTGGTTTCCTTATTTGGATAAAAAAGCGTAAGTCATCGTAAGACTCATGCCGGGAGGTGGCAAATGGACACTCAAGATTTTTTAAGATTGGAAACGAATTTCAATTTATTATCGCTACAAGATTTGTTGGTTGCTCGCGAACTATTCCATTTACATCTGAGTCATAAACCAAATGTCGTCGCAACCGCCATTGGACGCTACCGAATTCGTAAATCAGATCCTTGGCCCGATAAAGAATATCCAACCGAAAATCATCGTTCTCCTCTCTCTCACATACATAAGATACGTACTCTCAAAAACTCAGAAATTCGACCTTATTCCTGGCCTGCCATTCTAGTTTTTGTGGAAAAATGGGTGGAAGCAAAAGATTTTAATAACCCAGAAGATGCCGTACCTCCTGCTGTCTATATGCCGAATGGACAAAAAGTCCCTCTCTGTGTCATTCAAGTGGAAAAAGATGACATGGTAACGGAAAGCGCCGTACGTTATAACTTTCCCGCTAATATGATGGGCGGAGGTTATCCTGTTTTTTGTGATGTACAGGGACAAGAACACTATGGATCAGTGGGCTGTCTTGTAACGAACGGACACAAGGTATTTGCTCTTACCAATCGTCACGTTGCTGGTGAAGCAGGTTCCTCTATCAGTGCGATCATTGGAAACAAAAAGCAACAAATTGGTACAACAGCGCCTCTAACAATCAGCCGAAAATTATTTGAGCAAGTCTATCCAGGTTGGCAAGGCAGTAATGTTTATATTGATCTGGATGTTGGTTTAATCGATATAGAAAACGTGCAGCATTGGACGACTCAAGTCTATGGTATCGGCGACATTGGACCCATAGCGGACGTTGACACCTCAAATATTTCATTGCGTCTTATCGGCTGCCCAGTTAAAGCATATGGTGCGGCATCAGGAAATATGCACGGTGAAATTTGCGCCTTATTCTATCGATTTAATTCGGTCGGTGGTTTTGATTACATTGCTGATATCTTAATTGGACCCAAAGAAAATAAACCACTAGGCACCCATCCCGGTGATTCCGGTACATTATGGTTAATAGACAACAATGATTTTGACAAGAAAGAACTTCTTCCGCATCCTATCGCTTTACAATGGGGTGGACAAGTATTTCTTGATAACAAGAAGAAAGGTTCTTCTTATGCACTCGCTACTTTTCTAAGTACAATCTGTAATGAACTCGATGTAACATTATTGCGAGATTGGAACGTCGGTCTACCTAATTATTGGGGTTCGGTTGGACATTATAGTATAGCAAACAAAGCATGTGGAGCTGTGCAAAATCGAAAATTAAAGCAATTGATGCGAGCTAATCTCGAACGGATTTCATTCGAACAAAGTGACATCAATAAAAAAACATTATCCGGCCTTAGCAAACGTGATTTTGTTCCGTTAGCAGATGTTCCTGATATGGTTTGGAAAATCGGTCCTTTTAGACGTGGAGGGATGAAGGCACCCGAACATGCTAATCATTTTGCAGATATGGACAGAAAACTCATTCAACCCATACCAGAAGGAGCAACTCTACTCGAAATATGCAAAAACAAGCCACAAAACGTTTCTATCGAAATGTGGCAAAAATACTACGATGCTGTTCAAGAACAATTTCCAGATGAAGAAGAAAGTCGTGGTTTATTACCGTTTCGTGTATGGCAAATTTACGATACGATGGTAGCGGCTGTGCGTGAAAGTAAAGTGGATGAATTTATTTGTGCCGCCGGTATTCTCGCACATTATGTTGGAGATGCTTGTCAACCGCTACATATTTCATATCTGTTCAACGGAGACCCTGATCATACCGTTAGTGGAACTATTAAAAATCGAGAAACAGGCGAAAAATCGAGAGGCCAGGTTCCAACTGGGCAAGGTGTACATTCCGCATATGAAGAGAATATGATTAGTCGACATGTTCCAGAAGTGATTCAAGGTATTGATACTCAGCTCTCTCAAAATTCACTCCCACCAAACATAACAGGCGGTCATGACGCAGCTGTCAGAGTGGTTGAGTTAATGCAAAAAACGTTTGATACCATATCACCTAATAGCATTATTGAGGAATATGTTAAAACAGAAGATCAAAAACCCGCCGCACGTGCAGATGCTTTGTGGGAAACACTAGGAGAAAACACTATTGCCGTCATGACGGAAGGATGTCTCTGTTTGGCACAGCTTTGGAATAGCGCTTGGGAAGAAGGAGATGGAGACAGCACGATAGCTTCACTATCTGCCATTGATGAAGAAACTCTAGCAGAACTTTACCAGAATCGTGATTTCCTTCCCTCACGCACACTTAAAACCATTGGTTCTTTACTACGAAAATCTGCTGCCAGAAAAGTGCCTTCAACTGAACACTGATGTGCGGGAATGTCATATAACCCATGATAAGCTATCTTATCCGAAGTTAGAAATTCATAAATAAGATATTATCCTAGGTTCGGCAGTAGAAGCCGTAGCGAGACTGCTTAATATACTGAATCTAGGATTATGTCGGTCCGTTGGAGATAGTATATAATATAGATAAATGCGCTACATGAAGTAACTTTAGGGGGCAAAATGGGAAAAGAACATGCTCACGCCATACCAAAAACCAATAAAGAAGGGCCGCTTCTTATAGCCCTTGTTTTGACTAGTAGTTTTCTGGTTGCAGAAGTCATAGGTGGCATCATCACAGGTAGTCTTGCACTCATCTCAGATGCGGCGCATATGCTAACCGATGCGATAGCTTTGGCTATTGCACTAGCAGCAATACGGATAGGACGACGCCCTACCGATGCGAAGCGCACTTTCGGTTATTATCGATTTGAAATTTTAGCAGCTTCATTTAATGCAATATTACTTTTTTTAATCGCAGCTTATGTCATTGTTGAGGCTTATAAACGATTTTTTATGGTAACTGAAATACAATCTATAGGCATGCTGATTATCGCCAGCTTAGGATTGCTAGTGAACTTCATATCCATGCAATTATTAACTATAGGTAAAGATACAAGTCTTAATATGAAAGGCGCTTACCTTGAGGTTTGGAGTGATTTATTAGGTTCCGTAGGTGTTATTGTTGCGGCTATTATCATACGGTTGACGGGTTTCACCTGGGTTGACTCTGTGATTGCTATTGCCATTGGTATTTGGGTTTTACCACGTGCATGGACTTTATTGAGAGAGAGCATCAATATTCTACTCGAAGGAGTACCGGAAGGAATTGATTTGGACAACATTACACAAGCTATCACTAAAATTGATGGAGTTTCAGGTCTACACGATTTGCATGTATGGGCAATTACTAGCGGTAAAATCCATTTAACATCGCATATTATAGTCAACAAAAATTACGATTGTGAACGCACCTTATCTACGATCCGACAATTACTTGCATCTGAGTTTAATATTACCCATACAACTTTACAACATGAGCCTAATATAGGTAATTCTGCACAAAATAACTGTGTAGAACATTAAACCTAGATTCGGCTGATAATTTTGTAGCTTGCTGAACGCTAACCGCATCCGAACATCTTTAATAAGTTGTTCATTAAACTCATCCGATGGTTTGCTAACTTTAAAATTAAAAAATTTATTTTGCTTTAAAGCCGCGATGAGCTGATGGCTCACTCGATTAACATCTTCGCTACCTTTAGGGAATTTTATAACCCATTTTCCAGAAATTTTATCAATATATTGTTTCGCATCATATCCTTTATACATTTCGTTTAAAAAATAGGAATACTCACCAGCTATTTGATCATCTTGATGAAATTTCATTTCATCAATTTTAGCGTATTGACTTTCAAATCCTTTTCTCATTGGAAAAGTATAGTTTATTCTTGGTAATCTTGTAGATGATGGTTTTTTATGGTCATTAACACCTGAAGAAACTCCCACATGTGAAGATAAGTGTTGTTTTGCTTCATCAGCTCGCTTAAAAATGACAGAAAATGATTTTTCGATAGGAGCTTGTCGTTGAATTTCAGATGGTTCTAAAGCATTAGGATTAACAACTATTTTTTGTTTGCTAACCTCAGTTTGAGCAGTAACTGAAACCCCCGATCCAACTGATAATTTTGGTGATGCAACAACTTGTATAGATGATCTGTTTGCTACAGCTGTTTGATTCGAGTTATTTTCTATAGTTTCATTTATAAAAATCTCTTCATCTTTTAGAATCTCATCAGCGTTAATTCTTTCGCTGCCAACGAATAAATTATCATTGTTATCAAAAGTCATAGAGAGATTATCAAAAGGCAAAAAATACTCGGGTATCTCTGCTATGAATAAGGCTTGTCTTACTAAATGATTCCAAGGGCTCCCCTTAGAGTTAAATGATAGCAAAGTTAAGTTCACATCAGCATCTATTAGTAAACGATTAAGTGTATCTCTAAATACACGAACGTTCTGTGGTGAAGCCTTATTACCTAATAAATCAGTACTGGTTAATAATTTCTTAGCCCAGTATAAGGAAGCTGCTTTACGCTGTTTTTCCGATATTTTCATTAAAATATGCCTAGTTAAACAAAAGTTGATAAAAATGAACTAGTTAAACTGGAGTTTGGCCAATCACGCCGCCCACACAAGCTGATCTAGCAAGCCTTCCCATTGTTCTGGCGTAATTTTCATATACTCACCCTCAAATCTTGAGTCATTAAAATGATTTTTTGACCAAATACTGCGTCTAACAAACGCAATAATATCAGAAAAAGTCGCCTCTGATTTTTTGTTATACCAAGCGGTGGATAAAATAGGCAATGTTTTGTTTTTTAACATTTCAATGGCAAATAAGCAATTCAATGAGAACAATGCCATAAGACAAGGTGTGGTTCTGGCAATAGCTTTATCGAGTATTCTTGTAATGATTCTGTTATTCCCTTCTGTAATGATCAAAAACTAAACGTGAATGGGGGGGGGTAGCAAGATCTGACCAACAAAAATATGAGCCTTATTGTATTGTTCCGCATGCTAGAACACTACGTAAAGCAAGAGAGCAAGTGATGTGGATGGTAAAAGATGGGCTGTCTGCCACACGAATCAGAAACTACTTGCATCTCTGGACTGTATGGTGGGTAAAAACATCAGAACTTTGGACATATAAAGCATTGCTTGAATGGTTTATTCGAATGTGTTGGGATGTATACGGCCCGCAGCTATTGCTGCAGGTCTGCTTCAACGGCACTCTACGATACTACGCAATGGTTTTTCTTTTGTGGCTGACGATATGCTTGTTGCGTAAGCATGGGCGCTGGTATTTTTGCTCGACATAAGTTTTGAAAAATCCTCCACCGCCCACGCGTCCGCACACCCTGCCACCCCCGGGCGTCCCAGCCATCCACGCTCCCCCGCCCAACTCCGAACCGCAGCGCAATTATATCCAATCTCCCAATGAGGATCAGCCTCTAAAGGATAGTAAGAACCACCGCCATAAGTAAATTTTAAACTACGACTCGATTTTTCGCCATTTTCTAAAATAGCCCAAGGGCCTTGTGCAATGACTTGCGCCGTCGCAGCCGGCGCACCACGTTCGGGCCATCCAAAACGTTTTTGCCAACAGAACTTATTTTTGGGGCTATCCCATCGATTACCAAAACGTACATAATTGTCATCATAAGATTGTGAAATATCAGCAAGTAATTGATGATTGCAATGTTTACCAAACGTTTGTTCTTCTTTAGGCTCAAGATGATTTCTAAACTGATACAGTGCTTTCAATAAAGCAAAATCAAA
This sequence comes from uncultured Coxiellaceae bacterium, assembly GCA_964533645.1. GTDB lineage: Bacteria > Pseudomonadota > Gammaproteobacteria > DSM-16500 > DSM-16500 > JABDBK01. The sequence continues at coordinate 1,461 of CAZHMQ010000014.1, read as the reverse complement.
AACATCGCCTTTTTTAATAAATCCATCTTGTGCGATGAGACATTCTTTGAATTTCTCGAATTCGTTATCAAACTCATTGGATGAAGCTTTCATGACTTTTAAAACAAGGCGTCTAAGTTCGTCTGCTAACTCTGATTTTTCAGTACGTATGATCTTATGTATCTTATCATCTAAATCGGATGTAATGGTGACATGTGCATCGCTTGTCGCTTCAATCACTTTCATGAATTTATCATCTGCCTCACGATCTTGCTGCACTTTTTCAGCTTCTTTTGCTTCATGTCCAGGAGGGAATTGACCTTGATATTGATCACGCATCACTTTATTTACGTAATATACTTGAGGATTTTCCATTAGATTTTCTTTTTCTTGTTTTGCCTGATCTTTAGAAAGTTTTCCTGCAGTTTCTTCGTCTTCGATGAATTTCATCATCTGAGCTACAAAGTTTTGAGGCATCGTTAACTGTCTAAAACGTTTTTCTATCATCTCAACCATGCCTTTTACTACGATGTTACCATTTTTATCTAAAACATTGTAATCACAAGCACCTAACGCAAGCTGAAAAACCGTTCTATTTCTATGAACACGGCCTGAATAATCGATGACAGTACCTTTTTCATGTAATAATTCAGGAAATTGTTTAAGAATGGCTTTGACTTTATCGCGTTCACCATTAATACAGGCCTGAAGCAAAATGGGAGTCAGAGCTTTGGAAAATAAAGTCCGAACACCGCGACTAGTAGATAATACCTTTGGAATTTGCTTGTTCTCTAAAAAAGAACCCATGATACGGGCAGGATTCGCAACTTTTGGATCGGTGACTAAAGGTGGGTGGGGTATACCTATCACCGCTTTGGATGCAACATCCATTTCGGATGAAGGTTGTGATTTTTTCTCTTCTTCGGTGCTTTTTCGTTTGCCAGATTGCATAGGGTGCCTCGTCGTAGCGTGCATTTTTCTAAAGCGATATTGTATATTATTAGAGCTAAATTGGCAAATGGTAGCGATTTTTGACGAGACATGCTTTAAGCAGAGTTAACTGGTTGATTTTTTTAGGCGTTTTGTAAAAATGGCCAAACTCCAGTTAAAATAAATAGTTATTAAATTCAATACGTTGTAGTGTTGAAATATAATCTGAACAAGTATAAATGATGCGCATTATAAACAAACCTTAATACTAGATCAATTATAAAACAGTCATCAGTTGGGTTAAATTTTTTTAATAGTTCTTTACGTATTACGTAACAAATGGTTAATAATAGAATAAATTAAATGAATTAACTAATTTCTAACTGAAGATAAGGGTGATTATCATGAGTTAAAGATAAAATCATGAGAAAAATAGTGTAATGTTGTCGTTTTCTGAAGCCGATTTCAATTTTTTCAAAAGTCATCTTCACTGAATAATTAGGGTCACCCATTAGCTGTACTCCGGTCAATAGAAAAAAGGGCTCCTTTACG
>CAZHMQ010000013.1:0-33421 GCA_964533645.1 uncultured Coxiellaceae bacterium | reverse complement strand
TTACATGATATTAATACTTATGTATAAGAGTATGCCCTGACGGTCGCGGCTCGGTTAATACAATATTGTCGCAAAATGCCGGCATCTTCTTACATCTGGACAAAACGTCTAAGATCGTGCAGAATGCCGCATCTAACTTAACTCTTTGAAGACACAGGAGCACCGAACCGTATGGATCTTAGAAAAATCCGTAAACTTATAGAACTCATCCAAGAAACTGGCATCGCTGAAATTGAAATCCGCGAAGGCGAAGAATCAGTACGCATTAGCCGCGAAAGTAGTAAAGTCAGTGCGCCACCCGTCTATACAGCACCTGCACCTGCAATGACCCACACGGTCTCTGAAACAAAACCAACGGTTGCGGAAGCACCGGCAGCAGTTAACCCAAATGCCAATAAGCATACGGTAAAAGCACCTATGGTTGGAACCGTTTATCTCGCTCCATCACCTGGCGCCAAAGTATTTGTGGCGGTTGGACAAACGGTGAAAGCGGGAGATGTATTGTGCTTAATTGAAGCCATGAAAATGTTTAATCAAATTGAAGCGGACAAGGCTGGTATCATTTCAGCCATTCTAGTGGATACTGGCGCTCCTGTTGAGTTTAATCAACCTTTGTTTGTGATTGAATAACAGGAAAACACTATGTTAGATAAAGTTGTCATTGCAAATCGAGGCGAAATTGCTTTGCGCATATTGCGCGCATGCAAAGAATTAGGCATCAAAACCGTAGCAGTACACTCTACCGCTGATCGCGATCTCATGCACGTACGCTTAGCGGATGAATCCGTTTGTATTGGACCACCTGCTCCCTCCGAAAGTTATTTAAGCATACCCGCCATCATCAGTGCGGCCGAAATCACTGATGCAGTCGCAATACATCCCGGCTATGGCTTTTTAGCTGAAAACGCGAGCTTTGCTGAACAAGTCGAAAAAAGTGGTTTTATTTTTATAGGGCCAAAACCCGATAGCATACGTCAGATGGGTGATAAAGTAGCCGCTATTCACGCGATGAAAGCTCTTGGTATACCTTGCGTTCCTGGATCGAATGATCCTATTGGTGACGATAATGCTGAAACCATACGTATGGCACGTGAGATAGGTTACCCTATTATTATTAAAGCTGCCGGAGGCGGTGGCGGCCGCGGAATGCGTGTCGTACATACCGAACCTCATTTATTAAATGCGATTGCCATGACTAAAACCGAAGCACGCGCGGCTTTCAATAATGATAAAGTGTATATGGAAAAATACTTACAAACACCACGTCATATCGAAATTCAAGTCATAGGTGATGGCCAAGGTAATGCTGTACATTTAGGTGAACGTGACTGTTCTATTCAGCGTCGCCACCAAAAAATCATTGAAGAAGCACCTGCACCCGGCCTCACCCCCGAACAGCGTGAAGCCATAGGCGAACGTTGTGCGCAAGCATGTCGCGACATGAATTATCGTGGCGCTGGAACCTTTGAATTTCTTTTTGAAAATGATGCATTCTTTTTCATCGAAATGAATACTCGTATTCAGGTTGAACATCCTATCACTGAAATGATTACGGGCATCGATATCGTTAAAGAACAATTACGTATTGCTGCAGGCCATAAACTTTCCGTTTCGCAATCTGATATTAAAATTAAAGGCCATGCTATTGAATGCAGAGTTAATGCCGAAGATCCACGCTCTTTTGTGCCCTGCCCTGGTACTATTAACCATTTCCATGCGCCAGGTGGCCCAGGTATACGCTTAGACTCACATATTTATAGCAGTTATAAAGTACCACCCTTTTATGACTCATTAATCGCTAAAGTCATTGCCTATGGCGACAATCGAGAAATAGCTCTTGCTCGGATGCGAAATGCTTTAGATGAAATGGTGGTTGATGGCATCAAAACCAACATCCCTTTACATCAAGACATTTTACGCGGAAATACCTTCCAAAAAGGGATTGTGAATATTCATTATCTCGAGCAGTGGTTAAATTTATAAATCCTATATACCGAGAACGAGAAATGCCCTGGAAAGAATTACACATTACCACCATCGCCGATAAAGCCGATGCCATCAGCGACCAATTATCCGATTTTGGGGCAAATGCCGTGACTTTTCGCGATGGTGGAGATGACCCTATCTTTGAACCTTCTGCTTCTACCCCTAGAATTTGGGCCAAAACCATTGTTATAGGCTTATTTGATAGCGTACTAGATATATCACCTTTACTTGAACAATTAGGCAATCATGACGTTACTATCGTAGATATTCCCGATGAAGACTGGGTTCGGCGCTCTCTCGATAGCTTTAAGCCTATGAAATTTGGGAAAAAACTATGGGTATGCCCCAGCTGGCAAGTTCCACCAGACCTTAATGCTGTCAATCTCACCCTCGATCCAGGCCTTGCATTTGGTACAGGCTCCCATCCTACAACATCGCTTTGCTTGGAATGGTTAGAAGAAAATATACAGACAGAACAATTAGTGATTGATTATGGTTGCGGATCTGGAATATTAGGCATAGCAGCACTCAAATTGGGTGCTAAAAAGGTTTTTGCTGTGGATAACGATCCACAAGCACTTGAATCCGCAGCCCATAATAGTCAACAAAATGGCTACCATCCTGCTGTTTTTACTACATATTTACCGGAAAATTTACCCACTCATCACATCAAGGCCGACTTAGTCATAGCCAATATTCTCGCTGCACCACTTATAGAACTTGCTCCAAAATTAGCTTCATTAACAAGTTTAGGTAGTAAAATATTACTTTCTGGTATATTATATGATCAGGTGGAGAGCATTAACAATGCTTATAAAAACTGGTACATTATGAAACATCCTATTTCCAAAGGGGAATGGGTAAGTTTGGTAGGAATTCGCGCAAACAACATTTGATCGAACTACGACCAATGGTGTATAATCTTCACTTGAACAAACATTAACCCCTTTTGCTTACTTGTACATTATTTACTGAGAGACAACTATGGCTATTAATAGTAATTCGATAGATACATCAACAGAAACGGCACAAACCTCACAATCGTCGTTTATTGTTGCACATAAAAACCAACCATTGCATGACAGTGTACGTCAAGCTCTTGAAAGCTACTTCGCCCAATTAAAGGGTCAAGCTCCTACTAATCTTTATGAAATGGTATTAGCTGAAGTTGAAGTTCCTTTGCTTGAAGCTGTGATGGAATATACCAAAGGTAATCAATCACGAGCAGCAATATTGTTAGGCTTAAGCCGTGGCACATTGCGCAAAAAACTCAAGATTTATGGTATGTTGGAATAGTAGAAATACTGTAATACAAAAATCCCGCTTTATGCGGGATTTTTTTTGTCGCTACAACTCCACCACTCCTTTGTGTATAATTAATCAAAGCAACAAGGGAAACCTCGCTATGCTCACAATAAAAAACGCAAATAATACAGAGGAACAACACGCAGATGATCTCGGATACAGTCATAAAACCGAATCACAAATCCCACTTTTTACGCTCACAAAAAATACCGCCATAGACACGCACAACAATCAAACATTACTGCACAGTAAATTTATTACACATAACCCAATAGCAGGAGTGAATCCACTTGTGGATGCTGCTGCTTACTTATTTTCCAGTATTGGCAAATTAACTTTTTTAAAATCTCATCGAAGCCTGCATAAACTACAAAAAGATCTCATCAACGAAATTAATACTTTCCAAGAGGCTGCAAAAAACCACGGCTATACATCTGAGTATATTCTAGTCTCGCGTTATGCCGTTTGCGCAACGCTTGATGACATTATCACAAACACCTCATGGGGTGGCGAAGGTCAATGGGATCATTACAGCGTGCTAACTGTTTTTAGCCAAGAAACATTACAACCTGATCGATTTTTTCTGATTTTAGAACGTATTATTAAGGATCCTGGATTGTATATTGATGTCATGGAGTTCATGTATATTTGCTTGTGTTTAGGCTATAAAGGAAACTATCGTACGAGCGCTTATGGCAGTTATCAATTAGAGAAAATTACCCATTCACTCTATAGACATATACGCAATTATCACGGCGATTTTCCTAAAGTACTTTCACCTTTTCCTGTAAAAGCAGCCAAAATATCCAAAACAAAACCGTCCAGCATTTCCTATACTTTCACTTTTTTAACAACAGCAAGCGTCATTATGCTACTTTTTATTGGTTTCGGGTATATGTTAGACACATTCTCAAATCAAGCCTATCAAGAGTTAATGCGCATTGGAAAAGCTATCGTTTATGAAACCACTGTATAATTTTTTAAAAACTTATGCTATCACACTTATTTTTTTAGGATTACTCTCTCTTGTTATCTGGTTCAGAGGGCCCGAAATCCATTGGCATGATATGGCCCCCTTACTGTCATCCGATCAGCGATTTTGTATTATTGTTTTTATTTGGTTGGCCTGGTTCTTAAAATTTATTTTTATTGACACTAATCCACATCATCACTCACAAAAAATAGCAACGCTACCACCCGACGTGAAAAAAAAATTAGAACGATTACAAGGACGTTTTGAAGGTGCTATCGAATTTCTAACGAAAACAGTGATTACTAAACATGGCAAAAACGTTAATTTATTACGCCTACCCTGGTTTTTAATGATAGGCCCAAAAAGCGCAGGAAAATCGACTTTATTAGCAAATGCTAATATTAATTTTATCTTGTCAAAAAACTTTAAACCGGGAAATCCTAAAACTATCACGCAATCCGATATGTGCGATTGGTGGGTCACACGTGATCTTGTGCTCGTTGATATTCCGGGCGCTTATTTATCTTCTAAAACAAGAAACGCAGCGCCATCTCATGCAATATACCCTTTTTTATGGAGACATCTTTTACAACTTATTCATACATTCCACCAAAAAAATCCCGTGCAAGGTATCGTCATTGCATTGAATTTACCTGAAATTCTCAAATTTCACCGTCAAGAAAAAACGCAAATCGTGCAAGATTTAAAAAGACGTATCAATGAACTGTTAGAACGGTTTGGCAAACAATTGCCTATGCATTTAGTGATTACTAAATGCGATTTAATTCCGGGATTCTCTGAATTTTTCAGTGAATATAGCATAGATGAAATCACCCAATCGTGGGGTATCACACTTTCATCACAAGGCACAAATGAATCCCTAACTGATATATTAACGAAGCGATTTAATGCTTTGATTAAACGATTAAACAAGCAGCTGATATCAAGATTACACCAAGAAAGAAATAGTGCAGCAAGACCTTATATCAAAGATTTTCCGCTTCACATTGAACGCCTAAAAGAAGGTATCACTCAATTCATCAAAGCGCTTGGCCTGCCAGAGCTGCCATTACAAGGCGTATATCTTACTAGCGGCACACAAGAAATAGAAAACGAACAAGCTACTTTTATACCATTTACTCCTGGAGCTCATGCCGGATTTGATAATCAAGCATTACAAATCATGTCCATGCCCGCATTACCCACACGTGCTTATTTTATAAGACAACTTATTCTTCAACAATTACTGACAACCCCAGTTACCTCCGATATTAAAAAAACAAATAAATCATCTTGGCAACGACATCTTGTCTATTCCAGTTCAATTGGCGCAATCCTTATTGCGGGCGCCGTACTCGGTTATGATTTTTATCAAGGGGTACAACAAAACGCTCTCATTAAAAATTATCTTGCTGAATATCAATTGAGAATTCAGCAATCGAATCAAAAAGGTGAGCACTTAATTCAAACGTTGCCCTTATTAAATGTTTTACAACAAGCAAAACTACGAGCATCTGATACTTTTTCCCTTTCTTTTTATTCAAAAAAATCTCAACAAACAACAGAAATTGTTTATGAGTCAGCCCTGCAAAATATTGTCATTCCAGAAATTAAAAAATACTTTGAAGCCTATTTAAGAGCGGCTGAAAATGATACCCCAGAAAAAGTTTATCCTATCTTAAAAGCTTATTTAATGTTAGGCGATAAAGAGCATTATCAAGCCGAGTATGTCACAAAAACATTATTGCAATTGATGCCTAACACTACGAATAAAGAAGCCATTGCTGCATTAACAGATCATATTCATCATGCCTTAGACAAAACACCTTTATCTATTAAGCTAAACACTGGCTTAATCAACCAAGCGCGTAAATTATTACTCAATTTACCCATTACTACACTTGGCTTTGTGATGCTAAATAATGATGAAATCCTGACAAAAACTGCTATCGATTTAAGAAAGAGTTTCAATCAAACTTCAACTTTTAATAATCCTATCATCAGCAGTACTATACCCTGGATGTATACAGCAAAAGGCTACCAACAAATTACAAATGTCGAAATCCATAGAATCGCCAACGAAGTACTACATGGAAATTGGATCTTAGGTATAAACAACAACCCGATGACAACATTGGCCGCAGAAGAACTCGCACAACAATTACAAAATCAGTATGTTGCCAATTACATCGATATTTGGGAGCGTCTCTTAGCCAATACGCAATTAAATACTCCTAAAAACTTGAGTGAAATCAATAAATTAATTAGCTCGCTCATCAGCAGCAATTCGCCCTTATTAATATTATTAGATATGTTCAAACAAAACACTTCTTTTGAACCCATCCAGACGGGAAGTCCACGTTTACAAAACTTAAGTTTATTATTAACTGATGCGAATGCAAATCAGCCGGGCGGTCTTTATGGGATATTTGTAGGTCTTAGACAGTTACAAACCTATCTAGACACCATGACCCAATCGCTAGATACAAGCAAAGCGACATTTGAAACAACCGCTAAGCGCATGCAAGATGCTACTAAAGATCCATTAACTCAACTTCGCGTCATTGCAGAGACAAGTCCGGAACCCATGAAAACATGGCTTAAACAGATCACCACTAAAACGTGGCATTTTATGTTGAACGATACGAGCGCCTACATAGAAAAAGTATGGCAACAAAATATCATGCTCACCTATCACACTTCTATTGAGAATCGTTATCCCTTCAACCAAAATGCAACGACTGAAGTTGATTTGCAACAGTTCACCAATTTTCTAGGCCAAACTGGACAGCTATCTAATTTTTATCAAGTGTATTTAAAACCTTTTGTCGCTGAAGTTGATAAAAAACGCGAGTGGCGCATAGTCGATAATGAGAAAATTGCTTTTTCTGACAGTATATTTGAGAAATACCAACATATTACGGGTATACAACGCGCTTTCTTTCCAAATGGTGATAATAAATTATATGTACCCTTCACATTACAACCCGTTAACTTAGATAAATCCATGAAAGGCTTTACATTGAATATTAACGGGCAAGAACTCCGTTACCAAAAAAATATGCCGCGACTTATTAGTTGGCCAGGCAATAATAATAAACACATAACGACTCTCAATTTTATTGCACCTAATGAACAGCTTATCAGCAATACCTTCCACGGTGATTGGGGATGGTTTAAGTTAGTCACTAAAGCCACAAATACCGTACGTTCTCGTAAAGAAATGATGCTTAATTTTGAAGTCAATGGACATGCTGCAAACTATATATTATTTACTCAAGGGCCGATGAATCCATTTTTGCCGTTGAATCTTGCGAAGTTTCAGTTGCCAGAAAAGCTGTGATTTTTTGTCATCTCGTGCACCTGAACTCCTCGCACTGGCATGACAGAGGTGAGTACAAGACACTTACCTTGCCCCTGATTTTCTTGCTTTTTTGTTGTACATGTCGCATGATACACTTTTTCATCAAAAATAATAATACATTTGATGGCGCAATAGAGGAGAGGATTATGCAGCACAAAACAAACATTGTAAGTATTACTACCTTTGCATTAGTCATGCTTATCACAGGCGCTATTGATAGCATACGCAACTTACCAACTACGGCTTTGTTTGGCAGCTCGTTGATATTCTTTTTTGCCCTTTCTGCTGTCATTTTTTTGATTCCAGCAGCACTTGTTTCTGCCGAACTTTCCTCACACTCCACTGGAAAAAGCGGCGTTTTTCATTGGATACATATGGCTTTTGGTGAAAAAATTGCATTTCTAGCCCTATGGCTACAATGGATAAATACCATGGTTTGGTTTCCCACCATACTTTCTTTTATCGCAGGAACCGCCACTTACATTATCAATCCAGAGCTTGCTCAGAATAAAATTTTTCTCATCAGCGTTATTTTGTCTACATTTTGGCTACTGACCTTGATTAATCTAAAAGGCCTACATTTTTCTGCAAAATTCTCTAGCTTTTGTGCAGTTATTGGTATGATTATTCCTATGCTATTAATCATAGGACTCGCGGTTTTATGGGTAGTGCTTGGAAAACCCCTACAAATTAGCTTTGGGGCCAGTGATATTTTTCCAACGTTAAAACATACTGAAAACTGGATTTCACTTACTGCTATTATGGCAGGGTTTTTAGGCATAGAGCTTGCAACAGTTCACATCAATGAAGTTGCGAATCCTCAAAAAGTTTTTCCTAAAGCTTTATTCATTTCAACCATTCTTATTTTAGTGACGATGACGCTAGGCTCACTTGCCATTGCCATCGTATTGCCCAAAAATGAAATCAATCTTGTGAATGGGGTCATGCAATTTTTTATGAGTTTTTTTGATAGCTATCAGATATCATGGATCATGCCTATCATTACTATAATGATATTATTAGGCAGCTTAGGCGGCATCACAAGCTGGTTGATTTCACCAGCAAAAGGTTTATTACATGCAGCAGAACTAGGCTTTCTACCTCCCATGTTTAGTAAAAAAAATAAACATGGCGTTCCTCACAATTTACTACTTACCCAGGCAGTTCTGGTGAGTATTATTTGTCTTGCATTTTTACTTATGCCTAGCGTGAATGGTTCATATTGGTTATTAACCGCTTTAAGCACTCAGCTCTATATGCTGATGTATGTCATTATGTTTGCGGCAGCTATTGCGCTGAAATATAAATTCGTCAAACAACCCCAGGCGTTCACTATCCCAGGTGGAAAATTAGGCATGTGGCTCACCTCGCTACTAGGCTTGTGTGGTTGCGGAATCACCTTATTTGTTGGATTTATTCCACCTGTCAGCATAGATGTGGGCGGATTTTTTCATTATCGCGTTGTATTTTGTAGCGGTCTCATAGCCATGGTCACACCTATTGTATTTTTCTATTTCTATAGATACAAAAAATATTCTTTTAATAGACTAGGTTATTCGTAACAATAACACAACGTCGAATCCCATGAACACTCTATAGGAATGACTTTCTTACAGACTAATCTCTGCAAAGTGGCAAGTGGCCGCAGTGATAACACCAAACGAATAGTGGACGTATTATTAATGACTTTACCTAATTCATTTAATAAAGATGGCGGAAAACAAGTTGCATTAATAAGAGCAACCGTCATGCTATCAAGCGATTTATTCAAAAAATCACCTTGAATAAACGTCATGTCTCTATTATTTTCATAAAAATAGGGTAAATCATGTTTAATTCGCTGTGATACCTTCATTGCGGCGCTGTGTAGTTCGGGAACAATTTCTATGCCTACCGAAGTTTTCACTGGGGTAGTTAAAAAAATTTGTGACACAATCTTGCCATTTGCTGAACCTAAATCAACAAATACATCATTATCTTTTAGACGCATCATAGGTATTAATTTATGAATGCTTTCATACAATATTTCACCGCTGGTTTCTGCTATATTGGTTGGCTTATAAAAAGATATAACCTGATGATAAAGTATGTTTAAATATTTTTGGCAGAGAAGATCTGTGTGTTTGTTCATGCAAAACTCACATAAAGTGCGAGAACATGTAAATGTTAGATATATCAACATACCCAGAAAAATGGCGTCGTATGTCATCCATAGTGGTTCAATATCCTTCAATTAATGTAGTCAGTCAATATAAATATTTAGTCATGAAACGACTGATGGTTGGTAATATTTTTGCATGTTTGCTTCAATACATTTGTTTAATGACTAGCACATTATTACCCACCACGAGTTTAGCTTGGCTTGCAACGGGTGCTGCATGCGGCATGTTATTTCTGCGTGGTTATCGAATTTTGACAGGAATATGGTTAGGATGCTTTTTTACTTATTTCTTAGCATCTCATCAGCTCGTATTATCTTGTCAATGTGCCACAGTATTTGCGATTCAGGCTTACTTATTGACATGGATAACGCGGTTATCTATTAGTCCTTCATTAGTGTTCTACCACGCAAATAAACTTCTAATATTTAGTTTGGTCAGCGCTGGATTAACTGCGATAACGAGTTTTATATTGATATGGCTATGTAGTCAGCCTTTTAGTCTTTGGCTGGAATGGTGGTTAGCAAATTTTAATGGTGTGCTTATTGTTCCTATTGCCTGGGTGGCAACCGATACCTTTTATACCTATGGCGGCAAATCTTTTAATGCACACATAGGTTGGTGTAAAACGAGTCGGTGGGCTTTTATCATTGCATTTTTATTTGATGCATGGATTTATTTAACATTACCCAAAGTGCCATTTACAAACTTAACACTCATAGCTTTACAATTACTACTATGTTTAGGCACTTTAGGCAGTTTACTTGTTTCTTTAAACCGGTAGCTTCTTAACATCCGGATTTTCCGCATAAGCACGCATTATTTCATCCACTAACTGATCTACTATACCCAAGTTATTGGCTTCTTCTATGACACCGCCTTGTTCCTTGATGGTAGCAAGACGCTTTTCTATAAGTGACTTCACTGAACCAGATGGAAATAAATTCGCCAGGACTCGTCTAGCCTCTGCAGGTCCAAGTTTTTGATAAAGCTTATTACGTGTATGTGAATCTTCCGCTGTCGTACTAAAAGCCCAAAGTTCAACAGGCCCCAATGTGCTGGTTAAAAGCTGTGTATTAATTCCGCTTTTTGTGGAGAATTGCGCCAAGAATGTCGCACCCCCTTCACGCGGACCATGCACCCTAGTCTTTAATGCCACACGAGCAGTCTCTGATAAACCGAATATTTCGGTGGATCGTTTAATAGCTTGTTCGGGACCTGCATCCATAATAAAAATGGATGTGGCAAATTCAACCATAATAGGATCAAAATCTTCTAATGCTTGCGATATCAGTGCAATTTGCACATTCCATTTTCTACCTTCACGCATATCCAGAATAACTTGCTCTCTTACCGCTCGCGCTTTAGATGTACGATGAAATTCGTCATACACAAGTCGCTTTGGATCTTCACGGATTTCCATCACACGTGCACGATGAAATTCACGATAAGCTTCTGGAATATCCGCTAGAATGTCTTCGGTTAAATAATAAGACCTACCTAAAACATAACGCGCCAACATATACATCACTGCCGTTTGACGTTCTGCTGAATCACCACCGCTTTTTGCCACCTCGTCTAAATCAAGAGAGACAATACGCGCATCGCCAATATCAAATTTTGATACCCCTGCTAAAATAGGATACTCACGGGTCGCGCTCGATATCATTCGACTAAATGCCTGTATCAAAGGTTCGCCTGTAGGAGCTTTAACTAAACCATATAAATCTTCAACCGCTTGCGTACGACAAATGGCTGCAGCATCAGGCAACAATGGCATAGCATAACGTTGCGCAAGCAGTGCTTCGTGATGAAAACCCGCTAAAAATAATGCATCGGTGACTTCCCACCATGTCGTATGGTCATCCAAAACAAATCCGATTTCAGCCAAAATATCATCGACAATGACCTCAATACCTTTAGTATAGAGATGTGGTTTTGCATCATCAGCAAGATATTTATATAACTCATCTACAATCAGTCCCGCCATATCGGGAATACCGTCATAGGGGCGATCAGCACCTAAAGGCGTTGCCAAGAGCGTCATAAAATTAACCAAAAATCCACGTTCTTGTGCGGTTGGACGACGACATCCTAATTGTGTATCAAATGGATTAATTGCATAATCGGGCGTCATGCGTAAGCGATGATAAGCCACTAAGTGTTTATTCGAAGCAGGTAAAGCTTCTTTCAGAAGTGAAATCAAACCACTACTAGACGGTCCAATATCTACAATAGCAATCCTAGGTAAACGTTGTATCCCGGCAGACAAACAAAGCGCTAAGTTAATAGTATTAGATAATACCGATTTACCAGAACCAGGACGCGCATACATTAAATCGATCCATGTGGTTTGTTGTACTGATCCAGGCTGATATGGCCAAGGCTTCCCATCGGGTGAACGCAATAGCACAGCGCCGTATTGCCATGCCGATGCAGGGCGAGTAAATGGTAACATATACACGACATCTGATAACGGGGCTAAAGAAGGCGTTGCCACACTATTGACACAAAATCCTAATATAGTCGATGCCAATCCTGCAAAAACATCGCCACTGACCTCTGACACTTCACAAGATCCCCACCCTTCTACTGCTTTTGCTAATTCTGCCGCTCTTGTTCTCAATAAACGTATATTCCCTTCGGGCGCCCAAGTCGCTAAACTCACCTGCAATCTGACTACTGCATCGTCAGTGTTAAGGTCAATCTGTTTCAATAACTTATCTGCATCACTTACCAGGTGATTTTGTGCCGATGTCCATGCCAACAAACCCGCCATGGATGATTTAAAACGCATAGAGCCGGCTGCACCACTTTCAATTAAATAAGACATACGCCACGGGACTTGCGTGGGCAAGGTTCTCGCAAATAAGCTAATGAAAGATTTCAATTCTTGCGGAAATAAATCAATAAAGATACAACTGTAAATTTTATCCCCTGCTCTAACGGTACGAAGATCCATCACGTAAGCATCGCGAGGAAAAATCTGCCGTGCAAGAGGTGGATACATTAAACCAGACATTTCATTGGCTGTGGGTCTTGCATTATGTGCTGGAATTTTATCGCCAGGCAGCACTGCACGCCAATTTTTATCGGTAAAATCAGGCTCCGCAGAATAACGCATAGCATATACAGCTTCATGCACTTCTAATAAACGACAATAAACATTCAATGCGGTTAAGTCGGTCACCAAGGATCGAACAATAGAACCATGGGCTTCGCGCAAATCTGGAATAGCCGCGATAAGATTCTGGGCATTAATAAAAGGCGGAACCTTATTATCACGAATGAGCTTAAGCTTTTCTTTTGATGCACGCTTTTGCTGCTCAGCAGTCAAGGAAAATGGCCTTGTCCAAATAACAAAATAAAGTTCCTCATGCGCACAATATTTAGAAATATAATCCACTCTTTCTTTAAACAAATCACCCAGATCAAGATGTAAACGCGCTGCAGTGGCTTTTGCGGGATTCAAAATGTCTTCGATCTCTGTTTTAACCACTGATTTATCGTAACTGAAATAGACTTGAACATCATGTCCAGGACGTTTGAGGGTTGCTTGCAAACTTTGCGTAAGACCTTTGTGTATGTTATCAAACTCTTCTGTACCTACAAGACGTGTGACACCAAACACTCTAACTACAGAAACTAAAGAGCCATCACGTCCTACTAAGGTATGCGTATCTTCCGCTGTTTCAAGGTCACAATACGATTCTGTGGTTTGCTTTAGCTCAGTGCTAAACCATGCAAGAACAGAATCTATACCATCAAGAACAGGATCTAAAAAATTCCGCATCAGAACCACCTCATATGACAATAATTACCCCGCAGCCCCCTCAGCTGCTAGCTCTTCTAATGCAGCTGCAGCCCATGCATCCAGCTGCACTTTAAATTTGGTATATGAGGGAAGCATACGCAAATCTTTCAAAATACCTAAATTCACGTTTGGTTGTTTTGCTTGATACTCAAGTATGAGCTGTCCCAGTAATGAAGGATTGCTAGTTCCAGCACCAAACTTATTTTCTATCAATTGACTACGAAACTTGAAGCTACGATAAATAGTCTGTGCCGTATCTTGATATCCCGTACCATTTCCCAACGCACAAAAAAGTACATGACAAAAACTATTTAACTCTGCTTGTGTCATTTCTGGAAGGTAAATCAACTGACCACCTCCCATTTCATCTAACCCTATGGACTCAATAAATAGACATTGTGAACAAAAACAACAAGCAGTAATTAAATTACTGTACTTGTTATTCATATAATTACCGTCAATATTAACTATTTCTTGATAATCCTTCGCCTGAAATTCGCAATACTGACAAGTATAATTGTCTCGGCTTAATATTTTATTCGCAACTGGCTGGAATGCTTTATCTTCGCGGCGGCGAATAAAAATTCGCCAGCCACCAAAATTCACTGCCAGTTTAAGATCATGCATATTATTCCTGAACTCTTCAAATAAATAGCTAATTAAAAACTAGTAATACCGCTAATACCAGCTTGTACTCCACTGTCAAATAAGGTACCGCCAGCCGACGAGAAAACGGATGGAATAAATAGCAAAGCAGCTGCTACAAATAATAATGCAATAGGCTTACTAATAGGTGATTGTGTAGGATTATCTTTATGGGCTTTAAAACCGGTGACTGCAGCAACAGCAAAACCCATCCCTGCCACATATGAACCCGCTGTAATCAATTGAGCAATAGCCCCTAAGTTCTCTTTTGCGGTTTCTGCCACAACTCCTATTCCTTTCCCTGATGCATAAACTAATGTACCCATACAAAATAATGCCATTCCACAAGCAAACAAAAGAACCTTTTTCATCACATTACCATTCATGCTTTTACTCCTTTAATATAAATAAAAATACACTTTATCATTTCTATTAAAACACGGGTAGACTAGGTAACCCAAGCGTTTCAAATACCGCATTTAAAAAATCATACATATCAATACAAAAGATACCGCCTACTATATGCGCTGCTGCTCTACCAAAACTCGCTTGTTGACCGCCGCCTTGACCCAACTTAGTTAACATCATAAGACCACGTATAAAAGCAATGACGCCTACCAATTGTATAATCATAAAACATGCGCCAAGAAAAGTATCCCATTCTGCGCTCGATGTTTCATATCCGTAAGGATTAGGATCGGTCCAAAAAGTTGACATGCCGCTTTGAACAGTCGATGGTAAATAAATTAAAGCAGCACCGACAAATATACTTAATATGGGTGGAGCTAAGTTCGCATCTCCTGACATCTGAGTGCGTTGCATACCATACTTCTTTAATAATAGAAGCCCATGAAAAATCAACCAAAATCCGAACACATAAGCGAATGCTGTGGTAAATAACATCAACTGAGGGACGGTTTCAGCAATATTCTTGATCATTTCTGCCACATTAGGCACAGCATAAACCGAGGGCACCCACATAAAATAGTTTACAATAAAAAAGCAAACCCAACGCCACCCGACCATGGTCAACATTTCGCTATTCTCCGCTCATGCCATATGACAAGGCAATAATTTTGTTTCCTGTATCAATCTCAACAACACCATCATAGGGATCAATTTTAGTAATACGACCATAGTCACGCAGAGTATCACCCTCAGCAACTGTCACTGTATCACCTGAATCAGCCTTCAGCCAAGCTCGTCCTGGAATAATAGCTTGTACAGTATATGTTACTCTAGGAACAGCTGATCTTGTCGGCAAAGCTGGAACACTTTCCGTAGCTGTCATTTGTGATTTATTAGTGTGCGATCCATTTTGTTGCAATAATTGTGTTATTTGATTCAAACTTGACTCAATGCGATTCACCCGCTTTGCCATCTCATCCATTTTGCCACGCACAAGATTGGATTGCATTTCAAATTCAGACATCTTTTGAGCGTACTCTGTTTGCAGCAAATTCATGATAGCTGCATTATGATCCTCAACGGCTTTAAGCCTATCTTGAGATACCGATGGTGACGCTGGCGGTGATTCAGGCACTGCTGTTTGAGTGGGAGCAGCAGGAGATGATTGAGCAGCCTGAGTCGCAGGATACATGCTCTGTTGCTGTGGCAACATTTGAGGTGTTCCAGGAGGATTAGGCAAGCCTGGTTGACTCATCGCATTTTGCTGGGTGGGTGGTGAAGCTACTATTTGTGGTGGTGGCTCTGGTGCACTCATCACAGGTGACGGCGCTTGTGCAGCTGGTGGCGGTGTTTGTACAGGTGGAGATACTGGCTGTACTGGTTTTGCTGTTGCCACCTCTGGTGCTGTTTTTTTTGCAACTGCAATCGCATTAATCTCGCCAGGCAACACGGGTGATGATGGTAGTAGCATTTTATAAATAATGCCTATAAGACTCATAAAAACAACGCCTGCCAAAAGCATTCTTCGGCTTCCCGACAAACCTGAAAATTTCTCTAAAATAGATTTTTTTATTGAGACCGTAGTTTGTGCTGCTTTAGGCGCTTCGACTTCTTCATAATTAACTTGGTCGTCAGAAAAATGATATTCCCCTTCATCATTTTCATATCGGTCTTCTCTCTCGTCAACCATACACTCACGCCTCTTGAAAGAAACTACTTAGGATAACTTACTTTGAACGAAGAAACTATGGGCCAGCAACCTCGGTAGTAAATAATATTCCTAGTCCTACGCCCGCAACAACTTTCACTGTGGGTGGTCGATTCACTTTTTGCTGAGCATCTTGTGCTAGACTTGTTCCAATCTGACCTAAACCTACCGCCAACTTATTTCCTGGACTGAGTGCTGGTGTATTTGTGCTTGTACCAAAAATGCCCGTTGTACTTGTACCTTGATTTGTGATAGCTTTCGAATACCCAGTCAGAAACGATGTGGCCATGATATATCCATAGCGCTCTAAATAATGTCTATCGACTTCACTTGCCATCACTGTTTTTGCCGTATCTGGATCAATGGCAAAAGCGTTTACCGTTTTTGCTGAGAGCCAATCATCCATATCCATTAAGTTAAAATTCAAGCTTACTTTTTCACCATTTTGCGCAAGTGATAGCTTGCCGATTAATTTAGCATCTTTGAATTTTCCTTCAATAATAGTGACCATCACAGGCGTATCAGGATAATCACTATCGACCGCTGTATCTAACACACCAAATAGAATAGTACCCGCTTTGATTAAAGGAGGACCCGCTGCTTTTTCACCTTCTTTACCACCCGCTTTCTCGGTACCAGCACCTGCTCCCATAGCCGATTTCTCTTTCTCGGGTGCTTCCGGTGAACCTTCCCTATGAACCATGACAGGCGGTTGCCAAGCTGTTAATAAATTTTGTGCTTGACCAGACATGGCGCCTATTAAATTATTAATGCGCTGTTGTTTTTCATTAGCTTGACGAGCTCTTTCTTGCAACTCTTCCGGTGTAGGCGGTCTCGGACCGGGAGCTTGCTGCTGTTGTTCTGCTGCAACATTAAACTGTTCTAAAGTTTGCGCGCCTTGCTTTGCATTTGATTCATTTAAACGTTGTTGTAATTCCGCAAATGCTGGCACCGTCACCTCCGTTGTGGGTAAAACACCGCCCACCGGAACAGCCAATTTTGCTTGATATTCTTGATACAAAAGTTTAGCCTCATCAGGCGTCAACAAACCAGCTGCTACCCCACGTTTCAATTCTTCAGCATAGTCGGCAAGTGTCGCATTATTGGCTTGTAAATTTAAAAGACGATTCGCTAAGTCTTGAGCTTTTCCACCTTTTGACAACAAACCACCCATAATACCTGTAGAGCAGGTTGATGGTACACCCGTACGCTGTTCACGATACAAAGCGAGTAATTTATCAGAAGTGGCTGGTGTCATTTTTCCATCAGCGACTAGCTTTTTTAAAGCCGCATTATATTCATCGAGAGGCACTTTTCTTGCTTGCAAATCCGAAAGCGCTTTTGCCACATCCCCTGTCAGTTGCCCAGATGCACCCATTTGATTCAATGCAACAGTACCTATTGCTGCACTTTCTTTTAATTTCTGCTGTGTGTATTGTGCCAACAATTTTGCTGAAACTTCTTTGGTAATTTTTCCTTCTTTCACGAAACAATCCAGCTTGTCTGCATATTCTTCTGGGGTCGCATTATTTTTTTGTAATTCTAATAACTCATTGGCAACCGATAAAGGCAAATCACCCGACTTTATCAGATTATCCATAAATTTTGCACTTTCTGCCAATAAAGCATTCGCATGTTGCTTTTTATATTTTTCAAGTAATAATCGGGCTTGCAAAGGAGTCAGCTTGCCGGCTTTCACAAGGGCTGCAAGCGCTGCAGCATATTCTTCAGGTGTAACATTTTTTGCAGCCAAATCCAATAAAGCGTTTTGATCCTCTGCACTCATCTTGCCCTCTGCAACAAGCTGTGCAAGATCATCTGCAACATTTGCTTTTTCATCCCCTGGACAGAGAACAGTACAATTTCCTTGATTCCCTCCAGTATTGGATACATTCATGAGCGTAGGAACTGCAGCACTACGTTCTTCCATCCCTCTTTTTGACCGTTCTTCACTTGCGGCCTCCACTGCTCGCGCATACTGTGGGGTCAATTCGCCGCCTGGAACAGAAACCAAACCAGAGGGAGCTCTCGCAACTGCTGCTCCACCCGTCGCAGTGTCTGGGCCACCAAAAAATTTTACGCTTAAATAAACAAGTAAAGTAAAGCCAACCACACCCGCAAATAAAAGAAATATTCTTGATTTTGCATCAGCCCCTGAAAATATTTGTAATTTTGGAAGTTTAAAGGCCATTAAAATCCCTCAATCTTGAGTTCAACGGGTGATCCATATTGAGAAATAAGCACTGAAGCACTTTGTTGTATTTCATAAGCATGCATGCCATCTGGACTTACCATGGTACCTATCCAACCTGGAGAAAGTACTGTAAAGCGAGTTCTTAAATACATTTTATCTCCTAATAACCAAGCGAGACAATCGCCTCCTGTCACCGTTAGCTGTTTACTTCCTGGAGGCGGGACGCCATCCAATACACTCAATAAAAGTTGATTCGCACTACCAGGTAACCCCACGCCAGTTGGAATATCTTTTGAATTGGGTCCAATACCTGAGACATGAATATCCGTGCGATAATCCACGACTCGTTGGCCGGCCACCAATTGTAATGTGATAGGTGTAGGCAATCCCACTAACCGGATGATAAGATCGCTATCGCCATAAGGAGACATGGATTGCATTAATAGAATATTACTTTTTCCATCCCATTGTGGCGTGATTTTTTTGGGATCCCCTATGTCATAAGATGCAATAGGCCAGGGAGACCCTGTTGAATCAACAAATACTAACGATGTGATATATCCTTGAGCTAAACGGATAGCAGGAGGTGTTGCTCCCGGAGCTAAATTAACCATTAAAGTGCTGGAAACAGGTTTCGGCGGTATATTCGCAGGGATAGCGGCTGCTCGTTGCGATATATCAATCATTTGACGTAACTTTACCACTTGTTGTGGGGTTAACGGCACATTTTGTTGCATCATGATATTAAATGCTTCTTTAGATTCAGCACTTGGAGCAGGATAGGGTGGCGCAGAATTCACCATGACTTCTCTGCTTTGTTTAAACGGAATAGGCGGTGATTCCATGACAGGTGCATCTTCCAAAAAATCATCAGGCGTGACAGGAACCATTAAATCTTCTTGTGTAACAATTTCATCCCTTCTTGCTGATTGCATCATAGGTTTTTTTGTTACCACGAGAGGAGGTGGCGAAGTCGGCTTTTTTGGATGCCCATTTTTTTTCAACCATTCTTGATATTCCGCCATCGTAGGTTCAAGCTCAGGTTTTTTTTGATCTGGAGGAGTGGCCTTTATGACTTCTCCCTCAGCAAAAGCTACAAGATGAGTGTTTAGTAAGAGAAACAAGCTTACTATTATTCTAATGTATATTTTATGCATTAGGCGTACTCGTTGCTGTTTTATTTGTCAAAAGCTTGATATTATCAATTGCCACACCGTAAATATTATTTAAAGTAGGAACCCTAACCACAAGTATTTGAAAAGTTACTTGCTTTTCATCCGTTGTAGCTTCCTTACCTATATAACTATAAGTAATCTTCGTGGGAACTTGCACCCACCAAGCATATCTTTGTTCCAACACCCCTTCATTAAGAATAAACGGAGCTCCATTTGGAGCACCATTCACAAACGTTTTCTTGACACTTACTGTATCATTGGATGCATAATTATTTATCATACCTTGAAAAGCGAGCCAACCTTTATCCGTGAAATACACTCTGTTTTCTTGAAGCTGATCTTGATAGTGAAGAAAGTCGTAATAAAACACGCTCATCATGACATTACCTACCCATTGTAATAAATCTGCCGAAACAAGATAAGGTAACTCTACCGATACAGGTGGCAAAATTCGCCATTCTTTATCTGTAGAAAAATAAACAGGTGGTGGTTTTGTCACATACAAATATACGCAACTGGCAACCAATAAAATAATCGCTGCAATAATCAATCCTAAACATAGTATAATTTTACGATAACCATCGCGATAGAAATCACTTTTTAGGCGGACTACATCTTGCTTTTCTACTGCCATTTCCACCTCTATAGATTGCAAAATAGTTGTCAAACTATAACATATGTGGTGAATATCTAAAAGAATCAGAGCGCTATTACCCCGATGGCATATTCATTTTTTTAGTCGACTCAGGAGCATTACTAATGACCATAGAATAAACAGCCAAACCTTTATAACTTTCCAATAAATTTCTACGTATGACAATAACTGTGACTATAAATGCATTCGATGAGCTACTTTTAATATCATACGATGGTGGTTTCAAGTAGGTAACCAATAAAGGCATTTGAAATTTAAAGGCACGTACACCACTTAAAATGCCTTCGGTGATCAGCGTTGGCTTTTCTACGACTTTTGCCACAAAAATCCATCTTCGAGTTTTTAAAGCCAATAAGTTATCTGAAATAGCAAGCTCTCTCATGTAAGTTACCCAACTTTGATCTATAAAGTATTTTTGGGCATCTTGAAGTTGTCGCCTGTAATTAATAAAATCAAATGAATTCGCCGCCTCAACAGCTTTTACCGTCCATTCAACCAATTCATCCGATGACATATTTAAGTCACTTAATGGTATATCTTTTATAAGACGGCCCACTTCATCTGCAACAAAATAGCGCGGCTGTGCTTCAGTTGCTTTGATAAATATAATAATCGAAATTAAGATGGCAATAATGATTAAACTTAAAACATAAATCCCTAAAACAAAATGAAACTTTTTTTTATAAAATGCATTGCGCAACTGCACTAGCATCAAAGCATCTGATAATTTTTTGCTATCTTCCATATTTTTTCTCTTACCTCATGACAAATTGGTCAATTGCGATAGCAGCCGGGTTTTCTGTAGTCGGTACTTTAACAATCATGAGACTCACCATATAGCTGGCGTTGGCTGTACTTTCCGAACTTTGATATGTTACTAAAAATGGAACCTGAATACGCCAAACTCTATCATAACCGCCCAAACTCCCCTGATTTGAAATAACAGGCGGCGCGGATACCACTCCATTTACAAATAATTTATTGGTAGTTATAGTGTCAAGCAAAGCTTGTATCGATTGTCTATAACTTGCCCATCCTGCTTCTGTAAAATAAGGTTGTGTCATTTGCAACTGTCCGGGGTAATTATAAAAATCATAAGTATAAGCAGCCACAGCAGCTTTACTTGCCCATTTTATTAACGTACTCGATAATAAATTTGGGTTGTCATAGTATTGCAGTTGCATTTTTTGACCATCAGGACTCACTGCAACAAAAGGCGGGATAGGTCTATTTTTGAGCTGATAAAGCAGCACTATCACCATCATTAACATAAGAATTAAGCAAATGATAAATCCTATAAGAACCTTTTGCGAATGGTTACGGTAAAAGTCATTGCCATCATTCTTGATATCGCCCACATCAACCATAAGTCACTCCGCTAGCTTCCATATGGATTTAACTCTATAAGTTGCCCTGTTGTTGTCGAGGCATAATATTTGGTCGTAGGCACAAATAACTCAAAATATATAATAGCTAATATTAAAAAAAGTATAATCAATGCCGATACAAATAACCATCGCACTATCTTGTTGTAATTCTCGCGATAAAAATCACTTTGATATCGAGGCATTTCATGTCTGTCGCCTATCATAGTTTTATTTCCTCTTTCATCGTGTCCGAGTGCGGGCACGATCACACCGGCAATTTTTCAAGCGTAATTTCAACCCTATAATTATCACTATTCCAATCCGCGGTATTCGCCGTAACCAATTTTGAACTACCGCCCCCCTCTGCATAAAGCATTCGTGTATTAATATGTCTATTCCACAAATATTTCATCACATGATCCGCCTGTTGTTGTGACAGTGGGCGTGAAACACGTTCAGGCTCTGCCGCACTTGTATAAGCTACAATTTTCACAGATATATTAGGATAACGACTAATATATTCGCTTACTAAATCTAGCGTGTCATAAGCATCCAAACGGATATTTGATGTATTTGAATAAAACAGCGTTGTGGAGTTGATCACTAACATAATCTGATCACCTATTTCGATTACGCGCACATGTCTATTCTCTAACTTATCCGCAAGCGTAGTATGTGAATCAATGTATTTACCTAATGCACCACCAAAAATTGCACCAAGCCCAAACCCTGCCATACCACCCACGGGCGATGTTGCGCTACCCGCTGCCGCGCCCACCACGCCACCTATCACCATGCCTTTCGCTGTTTGGCTAGAATTTTGATAGGCTGTACTCACATCTCCTGTATCACCAAAATGTCGCAAGGCATAATCTGTGTCAAGATAAGCTTGATCTGCTGAGCTTGCGGCTCCTCTTCCCGCAGCAGATGATGCGCAGCCTTGAAGCGAGAATAGAATAATACTCATAAAGCACAAAAATATTATATATGCACTGTCATGACACGATTTTATATTTTCATTAATCACCCGATTCTCCAGAACTGCGCATACTTGAAATATAGTTCACTAATTCTTTAGCTGCCTGAATGACCACTTCCGCCTCCAAGAATATACCTTCTATGCTAGGCGGATAGTCTGTTGCGTTCAAAATGTCTTTTATTATTTCTTGGGCGATAGTTGATGACTGAGAACTTCCGCGTCCCAAAATACGTTCCAATAGCTCAACTTTAGTTTTTAAGAATGCTTTATTAACTAATGGTTGGCTAAAACGTTCGTAATCCGCGCCCACGAGTTGCTTCACACTTTCATCTAATACTGGCTTACTAAATAAATTGATATGCCCGGATACTTCTAACTCTTCAGTCACAAGTTTTTCTTCTTCTGCTGGCATAGTCTGTCTATTGTGGAAAGCTAATAAAGCAGATACGCCGCGCTCAATAAGATTCATTTCTGGTTTGTCATGCATGACATTCGCGATCAACTGGATTTCTTCTGCTTCTTCTGTCGTTGGTTTAAATGCCTCACCTTCACGTTCCAAAATATGATCAAATTCTTCGAGTCGATTTTCTAAGTCAATCAATGTCCTGCCTATAGGCGGCTCAACTTTTAAGAAATGATTAAGCCTAAACTGTTTAACCGCTGGAGGATTCGCAAAAAACATACGTGCTCTAACGATTTTTGATTTAAAAAAGACATGAGCTTCACCTTCTCGTTGTTCTTTCAAATCCAACAAATCCACACGAGCACGTTTTTCCGATGATGCACTGCGGCTATCCATATAATTATTTAACAGACTGCCTGCATTCGTTTGAAATGAATCGACTTTGGTAACCCATGATTCCCCTGCTGTTTTAGAGAAAAATTCCCATGTTTCCGCGGGATCTTCCAATTTCATACATATTTTAATGTTGGTATTCGCACCAATAGACGCCGCCTCTTCTTTAGACGCTTTTTGAAAAGCCGGTAAATCTTGTCCTGCAAAAATAACTGAAAACCCTAGCGATCGCGCTTGCGCTGGAACCACAGCAAAGCCTTTTACTGCATAATAGCCATATTCATCCAAGATACACATATAAGGCGTCAAACAAGCAGTGGGTTTTCGTGAAATGACTTCCTTATAAGTTCCTTCTACCGCATCCCCAAGACCTGCAGCCATCATGGCTTTAAGTGAAGCAATAATCACTTTTCCCAAATTTGCCAATTCATCAGGGGCTTTTTCTAAAGCAGGTAATAATACTACCAAAATTCGCCTATTCAATACGACATCTTTTAAATCCACTTCGGAAAGATTAGTACGAATAATGTGCCCATAAGTATCCGCTAAAGAACCGAATGCACGCGTCAATTGCATGGTAATAAACCCATGCTGTTCAAACACAGTGGAGCTTTGCTTTCCTTTTTTTGATGCATCATAACCTGGCAAGGTTCGTAAGTAGTTCATCATAGGCTCTAACACTAAACTAGGAGCTTCTGCTAAACTGACGGGCTCCTGGTTATCACGAATAAACATTTTGTCTATGCCTATGGCCTCTAACCGTGTTAATTCAAAATAATTACGAATGGTATTCGCATCTAGCAAAATTTTTCCTTGATCACGCATATAAACGAGAACTTTCATCAAGGCTTCGACAAACACAATGGCACGGCCTTTCCACATATCGCCATCACCCGATTGACTACCCGAATCCATCAAACTGGTGACCAAACCGGATAACATACTGGAGGAACCATTACAAAAAGGATTCATCGTATTCGAAAGACGCTTTTCTTGAGCACCTATAATATCTCTAGCACCCGTCATAAAGTTGATTAAAAGCAAATCATCTTCACGTCCCATAAAACGTGTCATGGAAAATACTTTAGCGAATAAACTATTATCACCTTTACCATCGACATACAAAAATCCACTGCCTTGAACCAACGCATTGAATGCAATAGAAACCAACGCTTCGGTTTTACCGCTACCGGTAGAACCGAAAATTAAAACGTGGGTTCGCATATCATCATTATTGAACCACAATTCTTCCCCTGTCTGTTTTCGGTTACCAAAAAAACTGATGCCGCGAGCCTTACGTGGTTTATTAGTATTACCCGGCAGAGGATCATTGTAATCAAAAGCGCCTGAACGTTGAGGCATACGAAACGGTAATTTGAATTCGCGAGTATAAGCATATACAAAGATACCTATACATACTATACCCACTAACTCGGTCACGGATTTTGCAATGATAGCAACCACTGCTAAACACATTAATAAATTAGCGGTTTTTGCAGGGTCTTTAAAAAAATCAGCCATCTTCATACCCATAGTACGGGTATCTCGCAATAATAATTGCGGCGGTAACTCTTGGTTCTCTTCTAAACCACGTTGTTGGCGCATATTATTCCCGGTTCAGCGTGTCATTAATCCGTTTCATCAGGATGATAAACTATCTCTTTTAATGCAACTTCTAATGCATTGGTTGCTTCTTCAACCATAGGAACTAATAATCGTCTACCCATGAGTTTTTCTGCATTCCAATGCGCAAAAGGGCCAGCGACCTCAACAAAGGGTGTTTGTCTACCCACTGTATTCAACATATACCAAAGTTTACGATCCACTGGTTTTAACCATAAAAAATCGGCAGAAGCAAGCACACCATCCTCACGTGCAGCCAACAGCATAGAAGCCATGACCGTTAATACATAAGCATGTGATTGCATAATGTGTTTAATAATTTTTGTATCTTGGTATTTTTTACACAGCTCATCAACCCCTGTAAAATCTAATTTAGTCTTTGAAGAAACGCTTAGTTGATTCGACATGGCAGTCACAGCAGTCATATCGCTATGATACTTAGCTGCAAAAATGGCAAATAAGGCACGTACATGTAAAGGCAATTTATCAATACCTTGCCACAAAGGCCCTAGTTGTATAGAAAAAATTTTTGTCGCCTGACCTCGTTTAAGCGATACTTCGACTCGATTCCATTCTCTTTTTGCCATACCTTCTCTAGGCTCAGCTTTATGTTCATCTAATAATTGATATCGTTTGCAAAACTGCATAGGCGTTAAAGCCATGGCCCATGGACCTTTATCGATATCTTGTTTGTCCAAATCCAATCCTAAAGGAGGAGAAATTTGCGGCCAATTCTTTTTTTCTGCTTCAGCCAAATCACGCATATTATAGGCACGATTAAACGAACGTGTTGAATTAGTAAAATAAATAAAGAGAGCTAAACCAAGTATAATAGCCACAACAGGAATGCGTACGTATTCACCTACCAAGTTTCCTACTTGCAACACATCATTGAAAGTCAGTTTTGCGGGATCAGTTGAAGTGATCACTTGACGAACATCATCAAGTCTATTAGTAAAATACCCAATCATCTTGATTTCGATCAATTTCAATGCAAAATAGGCTTTGGTCATTTGCACACGGTAGACGTACCACATAATGTAACAAAAGATCAATACCGCAGCGATAATCCATATTAACCCGGTCGAATTGTCGGATTGATCACCGCCTCCACCTTTCGCCATATTCTGTACCTTTGATGTATTATTGACTACAAGACTTAATGCAAGACTACTATATTATAAGAAAATTATGTGAAATAACATGGCTTTTGTAGGGTGGGCAAAGCGCAGCGTGCCCACCGCTACCTTAGTGATAACATTGATTTGTGCTACCCCTGCTGCTTCTCTCGAATCTCATCCAACATTTTACAATCAATACAAAGGGTCGCAGTAGGTCTTGCTTCTAATCTACGCAAGCCAATTTCAACACCACAAACTTCGCAATAACCATATTCCTTATCTACCAGCAGCTGTAACGATTCTTCAATTTTCTTGAGTAGTTTTCGTTCGCGATCTCTAGCACGCAATTCCAAGCGGAACTCTTCTTCTTGGCTCGCTCTATCGTTAGGATCAGGATAATTAATTGCTTCATCCTTCATATGATGAACAGTACGGTCAGCTTCTTCCATAATTTGTTTACGCAACAAGGTTAATATATTGGTAAAATGCGCACGCATTTTACCAGTCATATATTCTTCACCTTTTTTAAGTTTGTACGGAGAAATACCTAAAACTTCTAAACTTGGCTCTAAAATATCTTTTGTTGCCATATAACTCTCCTACCATTAAAATTCAACATCCCTATTTCTTTTACCATTGTCGAACATCTATATCAAAAACAATATAGTTAGGCAATGCCTATATCTATTAATCACTGTTTTTACCTATAGTCACTCTTTCAAGTCCAGCAAGATCCGATATAGTTTTTATATCAATATAACCTGTTTCAGCGAATATGTTACGCACTGCTTCTGCTTGTTCAAATCCATGCTCCAGCATTACATAAGCGCCTGGTTTTAAATAATTCAAAGCTCCGGTAATAATGCGACGAATATCACTTAATCCATTTTCTCGCGAAAAAAGCGCCGCATGCGGCTCATAATCATAAACCGATTGCGCTAAGTGAACATCACCTTTTGCCACATAGGGAGGATTGCTTACAATGATATCAAAGAGATGCTTAGGCAAAGCATCACACCAGTCTCCCTGACTAAATACTATATTTTTTATTTTTAGTCGTTCTGCGTTTTCTTTTGCCACCGATAACGCATCTACGCTAAAATCTGTTGCATAAACATCCCAAACAGGCTTTTCACTCGCGAGAGCCAAAGCCACCGCACCCGAACCTGTACCCAAATCAGCAACGCTCATGTTTTTTACATCACCGCTGATTTGCAAGGCAGTATCAACTAATAATTCTGTTTCAGGCCTAGGAATCAAAGTTGCAGGTGTCACTCGCAAATCCATAGACCAAAAGGATTGACGCTCTGTTAAGTAAGCAACAGGCTCACCTAAAAGACACCTTTGCATAAGATTTGCAAAATCTGATTGTTGCATCGAAGTTAAGATTTGTTCAGGATAGGCATGGAGATGGACGCGACTCACCTTTAACACATGGGCTAATAAAATTTCTGCATCTAATCTCTTATTGACGACATAAGGTGTCAATACAGTCGCAACACTTGCCAACATTAATCACCCATCGCTGCTAATAAATCTGCCTGGTATTCATGCACCAAGGCATCAATTACAGGACTTAAATGTCCTTCCATGATATCTGGCAATTGATACAAGGTTAGATTAATTCTATGGTCCGTCAAACGTCCTTGAGGAAAATTATACGTTCGAATACGCTCTGATCTGTCACCTGTTCCTACCAAGTTACGGCGCGTTTCGGCTTGTTCTTTTTCTTGCTTACTACGTTCTGCTGCTAACAATCTCGATTTTAGTAAAGACATGGCGCGAGCACGATTTTTATGCTGAGAACGTTCATCCTGACATTCCACCACCGTACCTGTAGGTATATGCGTAATACGAATAGCTGAATCGGTTTTTTGCACGTGCTGACCACCCGCACCCGAAGCCCTAAAAGTATCGATACGTAAATCTGCTGGATTAATATCGATTTCTTCGATTTCGTCGACTTCAGGCAATACTGCGACTGTGCAAGTGGATGTATGAATGCGACCTTGCGCTTCCGTGGCAGGCACACGTTGTACACGATGCACGCCTGATTCAAATTTAAAAAGCGAATAAGCGCCCTGTCCTATAACTCTGGTTATAATTTCTTTATACCCACCATGTTCGCCATAGCTTGCACTAATCATCTCAACTTGCCAGCCTTTTGATTCAGCATAACGTGTATACATGCGATAAAGATCGCCCGAAAAAATAGCCGCTTCATCACCTCCTGCGCCCGCACGAATTTCTAAGAAAATATTACTATCATCGTTCGGATCACGAGGTAACAATAAAAGCTGCAATGTTTCTTCTAATTTCTGCAGTTCTTCCTCTGCATCATTTAATTCTTGTTTTGCAAGTAACTGCATGTCTGCATCTGCTTCATTTAATAATTCCCTAGCACCTGCTATATTCAACAAACAAGATTGATAACGTTTAAAAGCATTTACCACAGGCTCTAGTTGCGAATATTCTTTAGATAAATCACGAAAACGATTTTGTGTTGAAATCACATCTGACTCAGAAAGCAATGCGCTGACTTCTTCGTGACGTTCAACAAGCGATTGTAATTTTTTTTGTATAGACGGCTTCATTTTATACTCATTGACTTAATGTTAAGTTCCAGTATCTGGAATAGCAAACAATTGCTGGGCAAGTTGCAATACCTCCAAACGACCTTCATATCCAGCCTGACGCAATTGAACACTAGGCGTATGTAAAAGTTTATTCGTAAGCGCATGAGCAAAATTCGCTATCACTTCCGATGGATCATTGCCTCGCCTGAGCTGTTGCTTTGCTTTAGTCAACTCAACATGACATAAATCCTCTACTTGCTTTCGGTAAGCACGTATGGTAGTTGCCACTTTGTCCAATGAAGTTAACCATATCATAAATTCCAGACTTTTTTGCTCGATCATTTCGTGCGCCTTTTCTGCTGCATGCTCACGTCCTGACACATTTTGCTGAATAGTATCTTTTAAATCATCAATGGAATAAAGTGACACATGCTCACATTCGGAGACACGTATATCAATATCCCTGGGTACTGCAATATCCATAATAAAAAGTGGTTTAGTACGCGCTTCAATCATAGATTTAGTCACGATAGGCATGGCTCCACCTGTCGCTGAAATGACGAAATCTGCATCTGATAATGCGCTAGGAAGCATAGTCAAATTAATCGCTCTGGCTGAATATGTTTGCGCAAGCAATGAAGCATTTTCAACATGACGATTCGCAATAACAATATTCTTTAAAGGTGTATGTTTAAAATGACGCAACGCCAAGTCTATTGTGACTCCAGCACCTATGAATAATAATGTCGCCTGATCAAGGGGGACTCTTGCGGTTTGTTTGATAAAATTCACTGCAGCAGAAGATACAGATACTGGACATGCACCTATCGCGGTATGGTTTCGTACTTCTTTTGCAACACCTAGTACTTGTTGAAAAAGACGATGAAATAAAGGACCCACAGATCCAGCGGCAACGCTCTCCGAAAAAGCCTCCTTCATTTGACCTAAAATTTGAGATTCTCCTAATATCATAGAATCTAAACCACAGGCCACTTTCATCATATGCTGCACCGCATCCAGATCATGATAAAAATACATGGAAGATTCTATTTCGTTGCGAGCTATGTTGTGCTGCCTGCAAAACCATTCGATAACAAGATTGACATCATCGGTAGAACAATATAACTCTGAGCGATTACAAGTCGACAAAATAACCGCTTCACAAATATTTTCATGCGTTACTAAATCATTCAAATAAAGCGCCAGCTTATCTTGTGCGAATACAACTTTTTCGCGCAGCGCAACATCAGCTGTTTTATGATTGATTCCGCAAGCAAGAATTGGCATAGAAGGTTTGTCTGATTATTTGATTATAAACTGCGTGTATTCTAAGCTAAATCGCGCAAAAAACCAATGATTAATGACACATACTTGGTGGGCACGCTGCGCTTTGCCCACCAATTTTAATCCGCTACATGCAATTGATTCATAACTTTTTGATATTGTCCAGAAAGTAATAAAGGTACGATTTTATAAGCTTTTTCAAGCGCTTGATCGATACTGACCCGCTCCTCTTTTCTTGGCGGTTTTAGTACGTAATCACTCACTTCCGCGCTATGACTAGGCCGACCTATACCTATTCTTAAACGATAAAACTGCTTGGTATTAAGATGACTAATGATGTCAGTCAAACCATTATGACCGCCTGCGCCGCCCTCATACTTAAGACGAATATCACCCACAGGGAGATCCAACTCATCATGGGAGATCAAAATCGATTGATGAGGTATTTTATAAAAATTGCTCAAAGATTTAACAGAAAGTCCGCTTCTATTCATATAAGTAGTGGGAATCAAAAGATGGTATTCACGACCGTCCGCGCGGACAACGCCGTGCAACCCATGAAATTTAGTTTCAAACTTAAGGGTAGTATGGGACAGCCGAGCTAGCTCTGATACAAACCAAGCTCCAGCATTGTGCCTTGTATGTTCGTAATCAGCCCCTGGATTTCCTAGACCGACGATGAGTTTAATCCCTGCTTGCATAGAAATCCCATCTGAACTGACGGTGGGCACGCTGCGCTTTGCCCACCCTACATTATTACATCAGTACGCATGGTAGGGTGGGCAAAGCGCAGCGTGCCCACCGCTTTGATGATACTACTCTTTACCTTCTGCTTGTTGATCAGCAGCAGGTGCGGCACCTTCCTCACCTTCTGCAGGCATAGCGCCTTCTTCACCCTCAGCAGGAGCTGCTTCAACCACTTCTTCTTCGATAATCTTAGGTATATGCAATGAAACCACAGGTGCATCATGACTTTCAGCATCACGAGCCAATGCAACAATTTCAACACCTTTTGGTAATTTGAGATTTGTTAAATGCAATACATCGTTAAGCGCCATATTGCTCACATCGACTTCAATGAATTCTGGCAAATCTGCTGGCAAACACGATACTTCAATATCACTCATCACATGCGAGAAGACACCACCCTCTTTAACGCCAGGAGCGAGCTCATCACCTTTGAAATGCAACGGAATATGCATGTGTAATTTTTGATCTGCTCTTACCCGCAAAAAATCCATGTGCAAAATACGTGGTTTAGCAGGATGTCTTTGCATTGCTTTTAAAATGACTTTTTCTGATTTTTTTCCGATATTTATTGTCAAAATATGCGAATAAAATGCTTCGTGTGATAAAGCGTGCATCGTTTTGTTATGGTCCAACATCAAAGATACTGGCTTTTCTCCTGCTCCATAAACAACAGCAGGAACCTTATCTGCGACACGTAGGCGGCGGCTCGCACCTCTCCCTATGTTTTCGCGAACTTCGGCATCGAGTTCAAATGTTATAGCTGACATGATTAACTCCAAAAAATAATGATAAAAACACCCATCACCGCGACCAGGATGGGAAAGGCGGGTATTTTACCTGATTTAATTTGAAAAGCTAGTCCAAAAACATCCGACTCAAAGAACCCGACCCACTAATACGTCGAATAGCCTCAGCTATCATATGGCTCAAGGTAATGGATCGTATACGCTTACATTTCATAGCCTGCTCACTCAATGCAATAGTATCGGTCACAATTAACTCATCAAGCGCTGAAGATTCTATGTTAGCAATAGCCTTGCCCGATAACACAGGATGGGTCACATAGGCCACCACTTTAGATGCGCCATGTTCTTTTAAAGCATCCACAGCTTTTGAAAGCGTACTCGCTGTATCCACAATATCATCGACTATGATGCAATCCCTATCTTTGACATCCCCTATAATATGCATCACTTGAGCTTCATTGGGTTGAGGACGGCGTTTATCGATAATCGCCAAATCAGCACCAGGAATGCGTTTTGCAATGGCACGCGCGCGAATGACGCCACCCACGTCAGGTGAAACAACCATAATATTGTTATAGGATTTTCTGTGAACATCCTCAAGCATAATAGGCGTGCTATAAAGGTTATCGACAGGCATGTAGAAAAACCCTTGAATTTGGTCTGCATGCAAATCCACTGTTACCAATCGACTAATACCTACTGAGGCCATCATATCTGCAACTATTTTTGCAGTAATAGGTACACGCGCTGAACGAACGCGTCTATCTTGACGCGCATAGCCAAAATAGGGAACAACGGCGGTTATTCTAGCCGCAGATGCACGTCGCAATGCATCTGCCATGATAATTAATTCCATCAACGTATCGTTTGAAGGCGCCGATGTTGACTGAATGATAAAAATATCACGACCACGAACATTCTCTTGAATTTCAACCATGGTTTCGCCATCACTAAAGCGCCCCACTAATGCCTTCCCTAAGGGAAGATTAAGATGTTCTACAATATGCTCGGCAAGCTTTTGACTGGAATTACCACTAAAAATCATTATTTCAGGCACAGTTTAGTCCTTGGCTATTAAAATTCAAATTTTAAAAAATTATGCGGCATTTTGTGCCGAGCAAAGTATAACATATTTTATTTAATATGGCTGGGGTGCTAGGGATCGAACCTAGGAATGCCGGGATCAAAACCCGGTGCCTTACCGCTTGGCTACACCCCAAGATGGGAGTGGAATTCTATTTATATTTTACCTTCCACATAGGGCGCCTATTGTGCTGACTCGAAGCGGGTGTGTCAATAGACTATGAATTAAATATTCCACTGGCTAATAATGAGCTTCACATTCATTTGAGGATTGACTAAGAAAATCTTGGTAGGTAAATCCACTTGGTTAACCGAAGTATAGCGCAAATATTGTATCATCCATCCCTGTTGATTGAGCTGTGTGAGGTGATTATAGGTATCAAATTTTTTCTCTGCTGGTAAATTGGGCACCGGCAAACCACGCACCCAATAATACATGCTTGACACAGGCAATCGCCAACCCGTCTGCGAAGCTAATAATGCTTCTGGAGAACTCGCTGTTGCTGTTTTACCATCTGCCATCTGTAAGACGACCCTACCCGGACCACCGGAAAGTTTTTGGGTACCAGCACCCATAGGACCGTAAAACAACATCGTGTAATTTTGATTATTTTGTTCCCATTTCCAATTTGCACTACCTGAATCATTTTTAACTTGATTTCGAACAGCAATCATACCTTCGATATTCCAATGATGAATGCTCGTTAATG
>CAZHMQ010000012.1:0-34072 GCA_964533645.1 uncultured Coxiellaceae bacterium | reverse complement strand
TCTTCATTGACTGTGTGTGCAAATAATGATTGAATTGTGCCAACAAAAAATGCAACCGAGGGATGCCATTTATACTTAGTGTGGGTATATTTTGAGGTTTTTAGCGCTCAAAGGCAATCCAGATTGAATCGTTCGAAACACGCGCATAGTTATTCATATGTTAGTGTTTCGAACGATTCAAAATGGGTTGCATATGAGATGCTAAAAGCTTCAAAATATACCCACACTAAGTATGTTAGGTAATTCCAGCATAATATCCAACTAAAAGCAACTGACTTGGGGTCAACGCATGGCAAATCCGATGTATCAACGCGATATATTATCTATCAAAGATTTATCACTTGAAAATATACAGCTTATTCTCAACACTGCAAGTAAATTGAAGCAAACCCCTGTGTCAAATTTGATTCAGGGCAAGCTTGTTGCTCAATGTTTTTTCGAACCATCCACTCGTACACGCCTATCTTTTGAATCTGCCGCATTACGATTAGGTGGCCAGGTTTTGGGCTTTTCAAGTGATGATAATTTATCCGTAAAGAAAGGCGAAACACTGCACGATACCATCAAAGTTGTTTCAGACTATGCTGATTTGATTGTCATACGCCATACACGCGAAGGTGCTGCACGCCTAGCGGCCGAAGCGTCCAACAAACCTATTATTAACGCTGGCGATGGTGCTAATCAACATCCTACCCAAGCTTTGGTTGATCTTTTTACTATCCATGAATGTCAGCAACGCTTAGATGGCTTAAGCATAGCCTTGGTAGGCGACCTGAAATACGGACGTACCATTCATTCTTTTGCAGAAATCTGCATGTTATTTGATGTGCGTCTATATTTAGTTTCTCCCGAAATACTCACACTCCCCGAACCTATTTGTGATATTTTGAAAAAACAAGGGATACGTTTTTCATTTCATCGCTCTTTAGAAGAGGTGATGCCAAAAATTGATATTCTTTATATGACGCGTATTCAACAAGAACGTTTTAGTCAGGCGGAATACCAACTCGTGAAAGATCATTATATATTAACGCCCGAATACTTGCACAATGCAAAACCTAACCTAAAAGTTCTACATCCACTACCTAGGCTTAATGAAATCGCTACCGGCGTGGATTCAACACCTTATGCGCATTATTTCAATCAAGCCGCCAATGCAGTCTATGTACGACAAGCTTTATTAGCCTTACTTTTAAATGAGCAATTACCATGACAAAAACACTCTCTGTTTCAGCTATCAACAATGGCACTGTGATCGATCATATTCGTGCGGGACAAGCCTTACGCATTATGAAATTATTGCGAGTGTTAGATAATAAAAAAAATAAAGTGACGCTAGGCTTAAATTTACCGAGCAAGCTTTTGGGATTAAAAGATCTTATTAAAATTGAAAATCGTGTGCTTACCAATGATGAAGCTAATGAAATCGTGACCTTTGCGCCTGAAGCAACGATTAACATCATAAAAGATTTTGAAGTTACCCAAAAAATTAATACCCATTTACCTAAAGCTATCATCAATATTTTTGTTTGCCCTAATCCTGTATGCATTACTCATAATGAACCGATTGAAAGCCATTTCATCATTCAAGAAACGGGAAAGCAAATACAATTGATTTGTCATTATTGCGAAAAATCTTTTGATAGAGATAAAGTAAAAGTTATTATATAAAAATGGATCAGTGACAAATGGAAATTACGTACAAACATTACTTTGATGCATGGAATAACCATTATTCTTATTTAACTGACTTAATTATACGAAAAAAAATAAAAAAAATATGTGAAATAGGCGGAGGTGCTAATCCTTCGCTACCTCTGACATTCATTAAGCAATACGATTTGGAATACACCGTCTTAGATATGTCGGCTGAAGAACTTTCCAAAGCACCAGAAGGTTATATTAAAGTTTTAGGTAACATTGCTAGCGACAACTTGAATCATATGGAAAACCATTACGATCTGGTATTCAGTAAAATGCTAGCAGAGCATGTTGCGCACGGCATGATATTTCATCAAAATATAAATAAAATGCTAAAACCAGGCGGGACTGCTTTTCATTTTTTTCCAACACTTTATTCCACACCTTTCGTGCTCAACAAAATAATTCCTGAATCATTTTCCTTAAAACTTTTATCTTGCATTACTAAAGAAAGAAATAATCTCGGTAATCATGGAAAATTTCATGCTTATTACAGTATGTGTTATGGTCCCACAAAAAAACAAATCCGATTATTACAAACCATGGGCTATAGCATTGATACTTACATAGGATTTTTTGGGCATGGTTATTTTAAAAAAATAGGCACTTTACATTGGATCTCACATCAAATCACTCGACTATTACTCAAATATCCTATTGCAAGACTCACTAGTTATAGTTATGTCGTGCTTACAAAAATATAAAGGAAGTTAATATGATTCATTTAGAAAATGCTCAAACTATTGATGGCAATATTATTGATTTATCTATTCAAAGTAAAGATGACATGACTATAGACGCTGCTGGTCTAACTATACTACCCGGTCTCATTGATCCGCATGTACACTTTAGAACGCCAGGGCTTGAACATAAAGAAGATTGGCGCACTGCTGCCAAAGCAGCCATTGCGGGTGGATACACGACGGTATTTGATATGCCAAATACACTTCCGCCAACCATTACTGAAACAAGACTCAAAGATAAACACGCCATTATTAATGCACAATTAAAAGAAGTCGGCATTCCGCTACGTTATCAACTTTTTTTTGGTGCGGATAAACAACACTTTAATCAAATCCCTTTGGTTGCCAAAGATGTTATTGGCATAAAAGTATTTATGGGATGCAGCACCGGTGATTTAGTGATAGATGATGATGAGAGCTTGCATGCAGTGTTTGAAATCGCTGCAAAAAATAATTTACTCGTTGCAGTACATGCTGAAGATGAGCATTTATTACATCAATCCAAAGCCAATTACAATGGCCCCATGACATATGCTACCCACTCAGTCATTCGAAATATTGAAGTGGCACGTTGTGCTGTAGAAAAAGCTATAAACTTAACTCGCAAATATGGCACACGTTTATATATTTTACATGTCTCTAGCAAACCGGAAATTGATTTAATTAAGGCTGCCAAACAAGAAGGTTTGCCTGTTTTCGCTGAGACTACACCGCATCATTTATTTCTTGATGAGTCAAGTTATGATAACTTAAAAGGACGCGCGGTCGTAAACCCACCTTTGCGCTTGAAAGAACATCATACTGAATTATTTAATGCGATTCACGAAGGAACGATAGACACTATAGGTTCTGACCATGCACCGCATACGCTGCATGAAAAAGAAAAACCCTATGGACAATGTCCATCAGGTATGCCGGGGATTGAAACTACACTTCCACTTTTGTTGAACGCATATCATCAAAATTTATTATTGTTACAAGAAATTGTTTCATTGACATCCGCAAGGGCACGAAAAATTTTTGGTCTTGCTGAGAACGATGATGTGGTGTTAGTCGACCTCAATAAAATAAAAAAAGTCGATGAAAGCAAACTTCAAACCAAATGTGGATGGTCTCCGTTTGCGGGAGTTACATTAAAAGGTTGGCCTGTGTATACGATTTTGGATGGGCGTTGTTATACTATAGATTAAATATATCGTTAAAAAATGAGGCGGACCATCTTACAACCTATTTTTTAGCTGGTTTTATATGTTCTATGGCCTCTTTGATGCTGCTCTTCTTAAATGGGTTCCGCTTCAGAAAACCTACACTCCTCAATGCCTAGACACAAACCCCCCCTTCTCCAGAGACGTTAATGCCTTGCCCCGTGCTATATCAGCTAGCACCTCATTTTTTATTTTGGTAATTTCCGAAACCCCACGCACATCTCTATTAAAAAATCGACGTCCTTTTGTTGCTTTTTGTATTTCTTCTTCTAATTTTTCAAGGTGATTCCACGCTTTTTGACGACTTCCATCTTCAGCTGGCAAAGCCAGAATTTTTTCCATAGTAACATTTATTACCCGTAATCTTTTTGAATCATCTTGATTATTTTTTACAGTAAGCCTCTTTATCTCGGCTTGTAACTTAGTTGCAATATTGATAGCTTCAGATTTTGATAATTTATTTTCTTGTGAACCCTCATCTACTTTGGTATAAATGTTATATAGCTGAGGAAAATCCTTACGATTATCATTAGTTAATACATCGGTAAAAACTTCTTGCATACACACAACATGATCATAACCTTCTAATGCAGAAATCATGTTTTTTTTGCTTTTAGTAGTAGTAGTAGCCTCAGAATAGACAGCTAAAAGCTTTTCCACTTCTTGTTTTATAATTGGATTATTTTCAATTTCGAATAACTTTTCTAATGAAAGGCGCCTAATTTCTACTTCTTCCTGTATATTTCTAAAAGAGGCATCCTTATATTGTTTATATTGTTTCGTACCAATCATTTTGTCCCTTGCTTCTAAGCTAGATGAGTAAGGGTCTGGCGACACCATTTCCGGAATCTCCAGTGCTTTGTTCTCTGTTTCTTTCCCTAGTTCTTGTAGTTCTATATTTCCTGCTGCTTTTTTGGCGTCTGTCATAAGATACCCCCGTTCATGCTTAACGTCCTATCCTTTCATTCTAGCTCAAAATATACTATTAATGGGGGTCAAACAGACGAATATGCCTAACTCATTGAATGGAATATCATTATATTTTTACTCTCAATTTTTATTCGTAATCAATAAAAACTAAACCTGCACGATCTCCCGCCACGATCGCACCGGCAAATCCGTTTCATAAAGATCGATTAGACATTGCAAGATAATTTGTGCACTTTGGATATTGGTAATCAAAGGAATATGATGATCGATTGCCATGCGACGAATAGAAAATCCATCGGTTTGTGATTGTGAACTTTGATTAGTAGGGATATTAATAATCAAATCCACTTTACGATTGGCAATCACACTGCGAATATTAGGCTCGACTTTTTCGCTAGTTTTATAAACAAAATACGAACCTACTCCGCTTTTCGATAAAAATGAATGGGTGCCACCTGTACTATAAATTTCCCAGCCTTTTTCTTCCAGTTGGCTAAAATAATTTAACAATTTTTGCTTATGTGCATTTGCAATGGAAACCAAAATTCGCTTGCCTGCAACGGTTTGTTCGGTTGACAACCATGCGCGCCAATAAGCATCATGAAGATTTTCACCTAAACACGCAACTTCACCCGTCGATGCCATTTCAACATGCGCAACTGGATCAGCACCTTTTAGACGGTTATATGAAAATTGAGGCGCTTTAACACCCACATAATCTAATTCCAAAGTTTCATAACGTTCTTGTTTATATTCCCCTAATACGACTTTTGTCGCTATATCAATAAAGTTGTGTCCGGTTGCTTTTGACACAAAAGGAAAAGAACGTGAGGCACGTAAATTACATTCTATGACTTGGATATGATTGTTTTTGGCAATAAACTGGATATTGAATGGTCCAGTGATATGTAATGCTGCCGCAATTTGAGCTGTAATTTTTTTCGTGCGGCGTATGGTTTCTAAATAAAGACGCTGGGGTGGAATCACTAAAGTTGCATCACCCGAGTGTACGCCAGCATTTTCGATATGCTCGGTAATAGCTTCAATAACAATGCGACCATCAAGTGCCACACCATCCACTTCCAATTCTTTTGCATCAATAATAAATTTTGAAATAACGACAGGATATTCACTTGAAACTAAAGCCGCTTGTTGCAAATATTCTTTTAAATCGTCATGACTATGTGCAACATTCATCGCTGAGCCTGAAAGAATATAAGAAGGACGAATCAACACAGGATAGCCTACAAGATCCGCAAATTCTTTCGCTTTTTCGAAGCTTGTGACAGAAATCCAAGCTGGCTGATCAATATCAAGTTGATTCAACAAAGCAGAAAATTTTTCGCGATTTTCTGCTTGATCAATATTCAATGGTGAAGTCCCTAAAATGGAATAACCCGCATTAAATAACGAGTTCGATAAATTATTCGCAATTTGCCCACCCACCGAAACCACAACACCGCTTGGATTTTCAAAATCAGCAATGTCTTGTACACGCTCTAAGGTAAGTTGCTCGAAGTACAAACGATCGGACTCATCATAATCCGTAGAAACTGTTTCAGGATTTGAATTAATTAAAATGGCTTTTTTCCCTACTTTACGTAAGGTACGCAAGGTGTTTACCGCACACCAGTCAAATTCAACCGAAGAACCTATCGAATAAGGTCCAGAACCTAACACTAATACGGACCGTTCATTACTTGGTGTAATATCGTGCTCGGCGGCATGATAGGTCATATAAAGATAATTCGTTTGAGCAGCAAATTCGCCGGCTAATGTATCTATTTGTTTTACGAACGGGTGTATATTTGCTGACTTACGTAATGAACGCACAAAAGTTTCAGGTTGTCCTATGAGTTTACCTAATAATTTATCAGAAAATCCTGCTTGTTTCGCTTTTAACAATAATTCGTTCGATAAAGCGCTTGTCCTAATCTCTTTTTCCAAAGCACTTATATAATGAATATGATGCAAAAACCAAGGATCGACTTTACTTAATGCATAAGCTTCTTCAACTGTTCCGCCTTTAAGAAAGAAGCTATAAAGCGCAAACAAACGTCTATCGGTAGGAAATTCGATTTCACGCCGTGGATTTTCAATCTCCTGCGGATAATCGCCAAGGCTAGAGGCGCCTATGTTTAACATGCCTACTGCTTTTTGCAAAGCTTCAGGAAAGGAGCGACCTATGCTCATGACTTCGCCTACGCTTTTCATCTCACTGCCAATGGTACGATCAGCCGCTTTCAATTTGTGAGTATCCCATCTTGGAATTTTCACCACGACATAATCCAGTGCTGGCTCGAAAAAGGCGCATGTTTTACGTGTCACGCTATTGGTAATTTCATGCAATTGATAACCTAAAGCCAGTTTTGCCGCGACGAATGCTAAAGGATATCCGGTAGCTTTTGATGCTAGCGCACTGGAACGTGACAATCTCGCATTCACTTCGATGGCACGATAATCTCCGTTGATGGGGTTAATCGCAAATTGTATATTACATTCGCCCACAATATTAAAATGATTGGCGACTTTAAGTGCCATATTGCGTAACGCTTGATGCTCATGATTATTTAAAGTTTGTGCGGGAGCAATCACAATACTTTCACCCGTATGGACCCCCATAGGATCAAGGTTTTCCATATTACAAATGGTCAGCGCATTACCCGCACGATCTCGTACGATTTCGTATTCGTACTCCTTCCATCCTAGCAAATATTCTTCAATTAAAATTTGAGAAACAACACCCAAGCATTCTTTTGCACGACGCTGAAGTTCTTCGCGTGAGGTAACTTTTCCTGAACCTAAACCTCCAAGTGAAAATCCAGAACGCATCATGACTGGATAACCTATTTGATCAGCTGCTTTTAATGCTTCATCCATAGACGTTACGCAAATACTTTTGGGAGATTTAATTCCAATACTATCGAGCTCTCGCTTGAAAAGTTCTCTATCCTCAGTCATACGAATAGCGGAAGTACTCGTACCTAATACCGTAATATTATGTTTTGCAAAAACCTTGGCTTGATCCAAGACAAGCCCCAGATTCAACGCCGTTTGACCACCAAAACCCAGCAATAATCCATCTGGTTTTTCTTTTTCGATAATGCGCGTCACTGTCGTTTGATTTAAAGGTTGCAAATACACTTCATTTGCCATCTCAGCATCGGTTTGGACGGTTGCAATATTGGGATTAACGAGTATAGTTTGAATGCCTTCTTCTTTTAATGCTTTAATAGCCTGTGAACCTGAGTAATCAAATTCACCTGCTTGCCCAATTCGCAACCCGCCTGAACCGAGAATTAAAACTTTTTTGCCAGAAAAACGCATATTTTACTCTTTTACATAATCGTAGAATTTTTGGAATAACCACTGTGTATCTAATGGTCCTGGAGCTGCTTCTGGATGAAATTGCACAGAAAAGAAAGGCAAAGATTCATGTTCAATGCCTTCCACGCTTTGGTCATTTAAATTTCGAAAAGCCACGCGCCAATCATGGGGTAATGTGGTTTCATCCACCGCATAACTGTGATTTTGTGATGTCAAGAAACAACGACCTGTTGCAAGCTCAAGACAGGGTTGATTATGTGCTCTATGACCAAAAGGTAATTTATACGTTTTAGCGCCTATCGCAAGCGCCATTAATTGAGTGCCCAAACAGATGCCGAACGTGGGTTTTTTAGCTGCCAGCACTTTTTTCAAAATCGCAATGGTTTCTTTACAATGAACAGGATCACCAGGACCATTAGAAATAAATACCGCATCATAAACTTCATTCGTGAAATCGTAATTATAAGGAACCCGTTTAATTCGTACTGGTAATTGCGACAAACATCGAACGATATTTTCTTTCATACCGCAATCAATAGCGATAACGACTTTTTCCCCAGATCCATACATTTTAGGTTCTTTAATCGATACTTTGCTAACCCAATCAATCCCTGAAAAATCTTCAAAAATTTTTGGTTTATCGTCGATGGGGGTAATAGCACCAGGAATCACACCGTGAGTTCGCAGACGTTTAGTCAATGCTCTCGTATCCACACTGATCAAACAAGGTATATGATTTTCGGCTAGCCATTCTGGTAAAGATTTTTGAGCGCTGTGACTGGAATAATTTGCTGCCAGCTCAGACATGATAACGCCTTTAACATGAATGTGGCTCGATTCCCATGTCGAAGAAATAGAAACGCCATAGTTTCCAATAAGTGGATAAGTAAAGACTAATATCTGGCCTGTATAAGAAGGATCGGTCAATGATTCAACATAGCCGGTCATTCCAGTATTAAAAACAACTTCCCCAAAATGCTCACCCCTCTGTGTTAAAGGAGCTTGACCGTAGAAAATTTCTCCGGTCTCTAAAATTAACTGTGCAGATTTAAGTTGCATGAAAACTACTCTAAAAATACAGTTCAGCGCTAGCTTTTATCATTTATTAGGGGTATAAGTAAATGAATTTTTATAATTTTTTAGCCCTGGAATGCATTATCGCTATTTTTGACAAATTAGGCCAGTGAATTATAATCTGTATGATTTATTTTATCCTGGTCGATAATTAATCTATGAATAACGATTTCAGCACACAACTTATTAAAAAACACGCAAGTTTACCCGCGCGCGTCACTAAAATCACCACACCCCATGGCGAGATCATGACACCTGCTTTTATGCCCGTCGGCACACGAGCCTACGTCAATTTCATGACACCAGCTGATCTTACCGCTTCCGGTTCCCAAATTATTTTGGGTGGAAATACCTACCATATGTTATGCAATCCCGGTATGGATATTATTCAAGCAGCTGGCGGCATGCATAAATTCATGAGCTGGCATAAACCTATGCTCACCGACAGTGGTGGATTTCAGGTATTTAGCTTATCCAAGCATGGTAAAATTTGTAAAATTGACTATCACGGCGCACACTTCAAACATCCCATTTCTGGAAAAATGATTGACCTCACGCCTAAAACGTCGATAGAAGCACAAAAAATCATTGGCGCGGATATCATCATGGCCTTTGATGAATGCACTCCCGAACAAGGTGGACGCGAGGCCGCACTCGCAGCCATGGAAAGAACGCATCGCTGGTTATACGAATCCATAGAAATACATGAAAAAAATCCGAATTCTGCCTACGGTTTTAAACAAGCTTTATTTGGCATCATTCAAGGGGGAAGTTTTTTAGATTTACGCGAACAGAGCACGAAATTTATATTGGATGCCAATCTAGATGGCATTGCCGTAGGTGGCGAAGTCATTGGTTTTGATATGCAAAAAACCGCTGAAGTCATTGATTTTGTTTGCCCATTATTACCTGACAATAAAACACGTTATACCATGGGTGTGGGTTTGCATCCCAAAGATTTAA
This sequence comes from uncultured Coxiellaceae bacterium, assembly GCA_964533645.1. GTDB lineage: Bacteria > Pseudomonadota > Gammaproteobacteria > DSM-16500 > DSM-16500 > JABDBK01. Next base: position 24,129 of record CAZHMQ010000012.1, on the reverse strand, counting down.
TTGAAGTGGTTGCACGTGGCATCGATATTTTTGATTGTGTGGCACCTACCCGCAATGCACGGCATGGAACACTTTATTGCGGAAATATCACGAAAAATGATGGCTGGGTTCAATTCGAAAATTTAGAAGATCATGGAAAAATTTCTATTAAAAAAAGTATTTTTGCGAAAGATGAAAATCCCATTATGCCACATTGCGAATGTTATACATGCAAAAATTTCACTCGGGCTTATTTACATTATCTCTTCAAACAACAATCGGTTGCATATAGCAATCTTGCTTGTATTCATAATATTCATGTGATGCAGGCAGTGTGCGAAAGTATGCGTGATGTCATATTAATCTAAAATACTTTATTTTTCAATATATTACCACTTTACCGAATAAGCAAAAAATGAACTATAATTAAGCTATAGATAATAAAAAAGCGATTGCTTTACTGTCCTCATGTGGGAGGTGTGACGCATGAAAGCGAATGAAAATTCGAAGCCCGAGAGCAAGGATCCCCTTAGCTTGGATTATGCGACAGGTATAAACGGAGGTGATAGCCTCCGTAATATCAATAGTTATGAGTATTTACGTGAAATTAACAATGCCATTAGCCGGATACGTACGGAGTATGGAAGTCTGGCTAACGCTCGTAAAATTCCAAAAGAGTTTCTTCCTTTTGCTCGCCTGTCCCATTTATTCAATAAAGATCCTAACTATGATCCAGAACACGCCTACGGTAATGAGTACACTCAATTTATTCTCGACATGGAAAAAAATATTGGGAAAATTAAAGCGCATGTAAAAGAACTAGAAGAAGAAAATAATAGGTTAACTGACTCTGTAAAAAAACGAGAAAATGCAGCATACATTGCCTATCTTAACGCATTGCGGGAAGTCGCAATTTATACCATTTATGCTAATCCCAATAAAGGATTGGAACGGGCGGCAAAAATGATGGAAGACATCACAGACAAAAATTCGTCAGGATATGTTACAAAAGCCATTAAACGTCGCATGAAGAAAAAAAGGGAAAAAAAAAGAAACAAAACTTCACCGCAAGCTCAAGATAAATCTCTCGCTAGATTGTCAACAACATATATAAAACCCAACTACAAACCTCAATCTACCACCAGTATGTCGTCCATAAGAACGTATGCTTATAAACTTGATGAAAAAAATAATCCAAAAACACACTTACCCATAGAACTCCGCTTCGGCACGCAAGGCCAGTACCATAGAAAGAAGTGGAGAGCCTTAGGAAGCGCGCGAGTCAGTCCTTTATTCGAAGATTTTCTGGAAATACAACAACTAAAACGGGAAAAAAATCCACCGCCACCGTTTGGCAAACATACACCTATTACTCATATTTATTTTAATAACTTAGGCCGTGATAGAGATATAATCAATCGTGAAGGGACTTATGAAAAACAACTTACTGACGAGTTAGAAAAACTAGAAAATCGTCATGAAAATGTAGCCGTTATTACTCTACCAGCTGACAAAGGCTTAATGGATAGAAATTACGGCGAATCGCTAGATGCTTCGCTAGTTTTTAGCCGTATACTGCGAATCGCCAACAACACCAGCAACGAACCTATTAAAGATTTTTATATCAGCAACAAAACAAAACAATTGCTTTATGGCGTGGATCCAGTTAACAAAGACAGTTATAACAAGGCCGAAGAAAATAAAGTGCTTAATGAGCTTCTGGATGCGACCTATAAAAAACTCGGCATTGATAAGGAACAACAGAAAAATTTAAACCCCGATCAAGTACAGGCCATTTATTTTCATTTTATAAAATTCGAACTTACTCATTTTATTATTGACAAACTTAAACCTGAAACATTCAACATGTCTTGCAAAGATGCTATAGACAGAGGTGGCGTATCATCCGCTTATTACAACTTGATGAAATCCCTGGATGAAAAACCTCCCATGACTGAGGAAGAATTTCACCGTGCTTTACATGCCGCGCCTACCTTGGTTAAAGGTCGAGGAATGAATGACCATGTCATGCTAATCTGGAATGCTGTTGATAAATATTTAAAGGGAAACAACCCTCCATCTCACAAACCTGACTGGCTGATTAAGTGGAGAGATGACAATTCCGCCATTGAAGAATTAAACAAGTATATAACTAATCGTGAAAAATTCAAAATAGGGCTTTTTGGTGAATTTAAGTCAGCCGAGGAAACCAAATTTTCAGCCGCAATAAAATTACGTGATTACCTAGACCCAAACCCAAACAAACCACGTATAAAACCTTCACCAGAAGAACGCGAAGCATGGAAGCATGGAGAGCTCGGTAAGATATACAATAAAATGGTAAAAGCAGGCCTTGTTGTGGATATTCCTGATGAGGACAAACAATTAGAATTAGACTTGAAAGATATTTCTGATCAAATAACGGCGTTAGGCCGAGACCCATCCATTCAGGATGAAGAGCATCAAACAATTGTAGAACGATTATTAAAGAAAAGAAATGAACTTATTGAAAATTATTTTCAGTTAAAGGGATGGAGGGTACAAAGTCAGCTTCTCATCACGCGCCATCCTGAATCAACAGCAACCGATAAAATGCTAGGCTTGAGTCCTGATGCAACGCCTTCTTTAGAAGGTGTTGCATCATTAGAGCCGAAACAAGGCGAAGAAAAAAAACATGCCAGAAATTTTATGCATTTACTTCTTCGTAACCCCGGTGAAGAAGTCACTTTTGCACGTTCTAACATGATACGTGCGGGCATGTTATGTAATATGATTATGGGAAGTCCTCATGTTAAAGTCAAAAGCTGCACCAATACCCGTGACTTTCAAGAAACGCAAGGAATGGTCGCGGCTGCTTCCACCACTCCAATTCCTGATGATGCTAACGATAGAGCGCTATGGGGAACAGAGGATAAAGAGCTGTTAATAGCAAGACAAGCATTATCAGATTCGATAAATGAAGAGTCTAAGAATATTTCAACAAAAAAAGGGGGCACATATATAGGAGATGAGTCTAAAGGCATAAGCAAAAAGTCGACTGAGAAAAGACTTGATGCCATAGATAATTTATTGAAAGTCAATAATACTGGAAAAACAACCTGGTTAGTTGGGCATGGCAAAACATCCAGTAATTATTTTAAACATACCTTTGGTAAAGCCTCTAAATTTGATTTCTCAACGACAAAATCGGTTTATCTTCTGCGTGATGAAAAGGGGAAGCCATTCAGATTCAGTCCACCGGGCGGCATTAAAATTAATAATAAGGGAAGACTGGAGGGAGTCATGCAAGAAGGAGAGCATGTGTTAAATAGTCAAACTCGTTATAAACGTAACAATACTAAAAAATTCCTTTGTGCTATGTTTAAATACGGTGCGATGGGTCTTGGCATGCCTTTTGCCTGTCTCATGAGTGTAATGTTAAACCCCCTTATCTCTGCTGAAAAAGAAAATCTCATTAACGAGCAACTTGCTGAAACTAAAAAACATACGCAGGATTCAAAAACCCGTTTATCCATGTGGTCTAGACAAGCTCAAGCCAAAAATGAAAATGAAAATGAAGAAGTCGTCGCAGTCCACCGTCGAGAGGAGAAAAAAATAACCCCATCATAACCGCATTGCTGCACTGCCCTACTTGTACTACACTATCATTCTATACATGAATTAAACAAGGATGTCATCATGCTCACACTCGACCCACACATGGATATTGAAATGATATTCCGAGTCATTATTGCTTTATTACTGGGATGTGTCTTAGGTTATGAACGTGAACGTCATGGTATATCTGCAGGCATTCGCACTTACGGAGCTATTTCCATGGGTTCTTGCGTATTTGGCATACTCTCTATTGCTATAGTTAATGCAGATCCTTCTCGCATTGCAGCACAAGTCGCAACCGGTATCGGCTTTCTTTGCGGTGGTGTCATTTTTCGTGATGGAAATAAGGTAAATGGTTTAACCACTGCTGCGACCATCTGGGCAACAGCAGCTGTGGGCCTTGCTATTTCATTTGGGATGTATGCGATCGGTATCGTTACCACATTTCTTATATTTTTATTACTTTATTTTCCAAATATGAAATGGTGGAAAAAAATATCGCCCAAAGTGAAATCAAAAAATTTTCCGTAGTTTGCTTTATGATGCAACAAGCGCTTGGATCAATGTTTTTAGCTCACCGCTTTCATACATTTCACCCATAATATCACTGCCGCCTATGAATTCACCCTTCACATAAAGCTGTGGAATGGTAGGCCAATTTGAATAATCTTTAATGCCTTGGCGAATCTCAGGATCTTCCAACACATTAATGGCTACAATTTTTTCAGCGCCACTCGCTTTAAGCAAGCTTACCGCTTTAGATGAAAAACCGCATTGTGGAAAATCTGGGGTTCCTTTCATATATAAAACAATATCGTTGTTTTTAACTTGTTGATCGATTTTTTCGTAGATTGTCATAGATTATACCTGTTATTTAAATTTACATCATTCCCAACTGCAATTTCGCCACATCCGTCATCATACTTCTATCCCAAGGTGGATCAAAAACCAAATCCACTTTTACCTCATTCACCTCTTGTATACTTCTAATTTTTTGTTCTATATCTGCAACCAGTACTGGACCCATACCACAACCTGCTGCAGTTAATGTCATTTTAATTGCAATATCATATTTATCTTCGTGAAGCACTGTATTGCATTCATAAATTAAACCCAGATCCACAATATTGACTGGAATTTCCGGATCAAAACAGGTTTTCAATAATGTCCATACTTTATCTTCAACACTTCCTTCCATATCATTTACTTCCGGCGATTCCATAATTATCATGCCTAACGCATCGCCATCTTTTCCTGCAACACGTGCAAGATTACCGTTCACATAGACGGTGTATGAATTTCCCAGTGCTTGTGTAATCATCACTAAAGATCCTGCTTGAATGGTGACCTTAATTCCAGAAGGAATCAACATAGCATCACATTCACGCGTAACTTCAATGGTATCTTGTTTTAACATCTTCACACTCACTCTATAGTAAAGCTTTCGCCACAACCGCAGCGGTTTTTTTCGTTAGGATTGATGAAGACCAAGCGTTTTTGTTTTAATCCTTCCTTAGATTCAGCTACATAATCCACAAGCACATCTTTTAAAAAAACTTCGCTTGTCGGATCGATATAAACAGATAATTGATCTTGCGCAACGAAATGCATATCTCCCTCTGTTATTTTTTCTATAATGGCAGGGACATAAGCATACCCAGAACACCCTGTTTTTTTTATTGAGAGGCGAAAACCTATGCCCTTGATTTGTTTCATCAACATGTGTTTTATGTGTGTTACTGCCGCATCAGTAAATTTAATCATGGTGATCCTACTCTGTCGTCACACTTGCATCATCATTTAATAATAATGCCCTTAAGGTATGCCATGCGAGAGCTGCGCACTTTACGCGCGCTGGAAACTCTGACACACCACCTAATACCGCTAATTTACCTAATTTTTCTTTGGTAGCTTCATCGACTTGACCTTCTGTAATAAGCGTACGAAAGCATTCGAACAATTCCGCCGCATAAGCTATCGTCTTGCCTTTCAAGTTTTCTGCCATAAGGGATGCAGATGCCATAGAAATCGCACATCCGCAACCTTCAAAAAGTATATTTTTAATAACACCGGCATGTTCATGAACATAAAGTGTAATTTTATCACCGCAAAGTGGGTTAAAACCTTCTTTAACATGATTAGCTATGGGCAATATGCCAAAGTGCCGTGGATTGCGACCATGGTCAATAATAATTTCTTGATATAATTCACGTAATTCAGACATTTATGCAAAAACCTCCTTGACCTTTTGCAACCCCGAAATAAGAGCATCGACATCTTCTCTTGAATTATACAAACCAAATGAAACACGCACACAAGCAGGAATCTTAAATCTTTGCATCAATGGCATGGCACAGTGATGGCCTGCGCGTATAGCGATGCCTTCACGATCAAGTATAGTGCCTATATCATGTGGGTGAACACCCTCTAACACAAAAGAGATCGCACTCATTCTTTCTTTTGGATTACCTAATATGGAAAGACCAGGTATTTCTTTTAATCGATCTATAGCATAGATTAATAAATCTTTTTCATGATCCATCACCTGTTGCATACCTATATTTTCAAGATATTCCAATGCTGCGTGAAAGCTGACAACATCGGCAATATTTGGCGTACCCGCTTCAAATTTATAAGGTATTTTTGTATACGTTGTTTTTTCAAATGACACGGTTTCTATCATGGATCCGCCCGTTTTATACGGAGGCATTTTTTCAAGTAAATGGGCTTTTCCATATAAAACGCCCATGCCTGTTGGACCATACGCTTTGTGAGCTGAGAAAGCATAAAAATCACAATCTAAGTCTTGCACGTCAACGGCCATATGCGGAAATGCTTGTGCGCCATCGATCAAGACAGGCACTTGATGTTTATGCGCGATAGCAATCATTGCTTTAACTGGGTTAATCGTTCCTAGCACATTAGAAACATGAACAACTGCTACCATTTTGGTGCGCGACGAAAATAATTTTTCATAAGCTGCTACATTTATTTCACCGTCATCGGAAATAGGAATAATCTTTAATTGAATACCGATTTCATCGCACAATATTTGCCATGGAACAATATTGGAATGATGCTCCATTTCACTTAACATAACTTCATCGCCTGCTTTAAAGTTTAAACGTCCATAAGAGTAAGCAACCAAATTAATACTCTCTGTCGTGCCACTTGTAAAAATAATTTCTTTCGCATCGGCAGCATTCAACATAGTTTTAATTTTATGGCGTGTTTTTTCATATGCCAACGTTGCACGTTCACTCAACTTATAAACACCACGATGCACATTTGAGTTATCGTGATTATAATAATAATTGATAGCGTCCATCACGCATGTTGGTTTTTGGCTCGTGACACCACTGTCTAAAAAAACCAAAGGCTTGCCATAAACCTCTTGTGTTAGAATAGGAAAATCGTTTTTAACATTAAAAGGTTTCATGACTTCTGATCCTTTGTTGTATGTAATGTCGAATAGATATATCGTCAATCTTTTCCATGATTTCTGCAACAAAAGCATCGGTTAACATTTTTAAAGCCGTCTTTTCATCAATTCCGCGTGAACATAAATAAAAAAGTGAATCCTGATCCAATTGACCCACCGTTGCTCCATGCGTGCATTTAATATCATCTGCATAAATTTCAAGTTCTGGCTGTGACTTGACCTCCGCCGTTGATGACAATAATAAATTATGATTTTCTTGATGTGCATGAGTGCGTTTAGCATTTTCATGCACATGCACTTTTCCTAGAAATTGTGCTTTTGATTTTTTATCTAGCACACCCTTAAAAACCATAGAACTCGTGCTAAGTTCAGCAATGTGATCTACATAAATAGCATTATCAATGTGTTGATTATCGTGATTTAAGAAATAAAGCCCTTGCATATCACAGAATGCATAAGGTTCACGGAGTTTAATTTTCACATCTGCTTTGCTTTGCTGACTTCCACAATCTGCAAAAAACATTTTAATGTCGCTAGATTCTTTCTGTTCGACATGAATACGGCTATGATGCAAAGCATAGGAATTTTCATTTTGAATTTTATAGTAATGCATTTTTGCATATTTATTAAGTTGTAACTCAAGAATGGTATTCGTTAAATATGCATTTTCATGATCAGAAAAATATTCTTCGACAACTACCAACCTGCTATTTTCTTCCAAGATAATATTATGTTGTAATTCCTTGCAACCATTCAAATATGTAAAATGAATGGGGTGAGCCAACACTTGATTTTTCGGAACATGCAATCGTATTTGATTTTTCTCATGATGTAATGTTATTGCATCTGGCAAAAGACCCATGTCTGATAAATTTGCGTTAAATTCTCCGTTTATAAAAACGAATGAAATGCCGTTCATACGGTCACCTGATTCATTAACCAACCGTAACCTTTTTCTTCGAGTTCTAAAGCAAGCTCTTTGCCACCCGATTTAATAATTTTGCCTTTTACCATGACATGGACCACATCAGGAACAATATAATCAAGCAAACGTTGGTAATGGGTAACGACAATCATGCTTCGATTTGGTGAACGTAAACTATTCACGCCTTTTGCAACCATTTGTAATGCATCTATATCAAGACCTGAATCAGTCTCATCTAACACCGCAAAACTAGGTTCCAGCATCAACATTTGTAAAATTTCATTTCGCTTTTTTTCGCCGCCAGAAAAACCTTCGTTCACTGCACGATGTAAGAATTTTTCATCCATGCCTACTTCTTTAATTTTTTCTTTTATTAATTTAAGAAAATCCATCGCATCTAACGGTACCAAACCACGATGTTTGCGTAAGCTATTCACCGCAGCTTTTAAAAAATACATATTATTAACGCCAGGAATTTCAACAGGATATTGAAATGCTAAAAACATACCTGATGCAGCTCGCTCCTCGGGAGATAGTCCTAAGATGTTTTTGCCATCGAGCGCTATTTCACCCTCTGTGACCGTATAATCTTTATGGCCAGCAAGAACGCTCGCAAGCGTGCTTTTGCCAGAGCCATTTGGACCCATAATGGCATGCACTTTACCAGGTTCAATGTCAAGATTGATGCCTTGCAAAATAATTTTTGTTTTTTGCTTTTCATCTTGAATGGATGCTTTTAAATTCCTAATACGTAGCATTAGCCTATACTCCCCTCTAAACTTACCTCTAATAATTTTTGTGCTTCTACCGCAAATTCCATAGGTAACTCATTAAATACGCGTTTACAAAATCCGTTGACTATCATGGTCACAGCATCTTCGACCGATAATCCCCGTTGACGGCAATAAAATAGTTGATCTTCGCCAATTTTAGAAGTTGAAGCTTCATGTTCAATATGTGCTGTTGGATTTTTTGCTTCAATCACTGGGAAAGTATGTGCACCACAAGTACTGCCTAATAACAACGAATCACATTGCGTATAATTTCGTGCCTTGGTAGCGTGAGGCGCCACACGCACTAAACCACGATAGGTGTTTTGTCCAAAACCCGCAGAAATACCTTTTGAAATAATAGTACTACGCGTATTTTTTCCTATATGAATCATTTTAGTGCCAGTATCCGCTTGTTGTCTATGATTGGTTAAGGCAACCGAATAAAATTCACCCACTGAGTGGTCGCCTTGCAAAATAACACTTGGATACTTCCAAGTAATGGCTGACCCGGTTTCAATTTGGGTCCACGAAATTTTTGAACGTTTACCGCGACAAGCCCCGCGCTTAGTCACAAAATTATAAATTCCACCACGGCCCTCTTCATCGCCTGGATACCAATTTTGTACGGTAGAATATTTTATTTCTGCATTATCCATCGCGACGAGCTCAACCACCGCAGCATGCAATTGATTTTCATCACGCATGGGTGCAGTACAACCTTCCAAATAACTCACATAACTACTTTCTTCGGCAATAATTAAGGTTCGCTCAAATTGTCCCGTCTTTGCGGCATTAATCCGAAAATAGGTGGATAACTCCATGGGACAACGCACACCTTTTGGAACATAAACAAACGATCCATCACTAAAGACTGCAGAATTGAGTGCCGCAAAAAAATTATCGCGATAAGAAACCACCGTTCCTAAATATTTTTCGATAAGTTCTGGATAGTTTTGTAATGCCTCTGAAAAGGGACAGAAAATAACCCCCGCTTCAGATAATTTTGCTTTAAACGTCGTTGCAACGGAAACACTATCAAATACTGCATCGACCGCAACGCCTGCCAAGCGACTATGTTCGTGCAAAGGAATACCTAGTTTTTTATAGGTTTCAATAAGCTTTGGATCCACTTCTTCTAAACTTTTTGGACCATCCGATTTTGATTTTGGCGCAGAATAATAAATAATATGTTGATAATCAATATCAGCAAACTTAACTTTTGCCCAACGTGGTGGTGATAGCGTTAACCAATGCTCATATGCGCGCAAACGCCACTCCAGCATAAATGCTGGTTCGTTTTTTCGTTTAGAAATTTCACGTATCACTTCCTCCGATAAACCTGGTGCAATGGTATCGGATTCAATAGAGGTGACAAAACCGTAAGCATAGTTTTTATTAACGACTTCTTTTATGTATTCATTAGTCATGTTATCTGGCCTATTTTCAATAAATTGGCTTCAATTTGCACAGTGCGTACAGTATCATATTAGCCCTAATTAAAGCAAGATCATGAATCGCTATGTTTAGCCTTGCAAAAACTTAAATTTTAACTAAGATTGCAACAACAATCTAACCTTGCATAATAAAAATGAACCTCATACAATCCAGCATAGTATTGCATCAGCTTGAATTATATATACATTTAGGCTGGCCCGAATCGGAACGATTACAAAAACAAGCGGTCCTGGTGGATATTCATATGCATTTCACCATACCACCCGATGCTTGTAAAACCGATGCATTAGATGAAAGAACCAATTATGATGCTTTAAATAAAAAAATTATAGAAGAGACCGCTCCTACATCCTTTCGTTTAATCGAACATCTAGGTTTTCATCTCTATCAAATAACTAAAGCATTCTTACCCGAAAATACATACATTACCATTGGTGTGACTAAATATCCGTCCATCTCAAATCTTAAGGGCAGCGTACAGTTTTGGTATGGTGATAAACTACCTTAGGAATAACAATGGTGATACTTGGTCTAGGGTCAAATATTGGCGACAGATTAGCAAATTTACGAAAAGCATATCGTCTATTAAAACTTATTCCAAACTTCACTATTGAACAAGTCTCGCCTGTCTATGTGTCAGATGCTTTATTACCCAATAATGCAGATGCATCATGGAATACGCCTTATTTAAATTTAGCTATTCGAGCCAGCACATCGTTAGAACCCTTGACATTGCTAGAAAAAATTAAATTCATTGAAAAACAATGTGGTCGCGACTCAAGTATTGATTGGAGCCCGCGAATTATCGATATAGACATTCTTGCCTGGGACAATGTAATCAAATACGATGATAAGCTCCATATACCGCATGAACATTTGCTGGATAGACCTTTTGCATTACTCCCATTGAAAGATGTTGCGCCATTTTGGATCTACCCATTACCTGGCCCTCACCAAGGCAAGACCGCTATAGAACTTGCCGCACAATGGAATCACGATAATATTCCTTTTCACACACGAGCTATTGCCCAACGTATTGATACCCCAGCCTTAGTTGGCATTGTAAACATCACACCCGATTCCTTTTCAGATGGTGGAAAATACCTGCAAACAGAGATTGCGGTACAAAAAATTATGGAACTGGCCGCAGATGGGGCTGAAATTGTTGATTTAGGCGCAGAATCTACGGGTCCTAAAGCAATATCTATCAGTCCTCTCGAAGAATGGAAGCGTCTGGAACCTGTGTTAAGTACTATTTTGCTGCAAAAATCACGCATGGTGATGGCTCCCAAAATAAGTATAGACACACGGCATGCTTATATTGCAGAAAAAGCACTCGCTCTAGGCGTTGACTGGATCAATGACGTCACTGGTCTGGATAGCACAGAAATGCGCGCCACGGTCGCCCATAAAGCCTGTGATGTGGTGTTCATGCATCACCTAGGGGTGCCAGTAAGCCAATCAAAACTTATTGCTCTTCATGAAGATCCTGTCGCCCACGTCTATCAATGGGCAGAAAAACGTATAAGCGAACTGGATATCTCAAGCGAACGTTTAATTTTTGATATAGGCATTGGTTATGGAAAAACTGCCGAACAATCGCTCTTACTCTTAAAAAATATAAATTTTTTCAAAAAGTTAGGTGTTAGATTGCTTGCGGGCCATTCGCGTAAATCATTTTTATCTCAGTTTACCCAAGAACCCGCCGCGAATAGGGATGTTGAAACCGTTGCAATATCGCAATATCTTGCTCTGCAAGAGGTTGATTTTTTACGCGTACATCATATCAATCATCATGCTCGTGCGCTAAAAGTACGATGTGCTTTAGCTTCCAGTCACCTCAGCCACAGTACGGAATGATCCAAATACTACAACCCTATCGCCTGTTTTAATAAGCGATTTTATATTCTCATAAGCCATTTTAACCGACTCAAATTGAGCAACTTCTTGAATATTTGCCTTTTCAAAACATTCGTTTAGTTTTTCTAAAGATGCCGCCCGCTCAGATTGCAGAACAGCAATATGCCAATGATGCATATGGGATTTAACAATTTCTAACGTAGCTAAAACATCTTTATCCGCCAACATAGAAAAAATGGCATAAGTTTTTCCATGAATGGGATTGTTTTTTAAATATTCCACGAGCGGAACCACTGCCGCTGGATTATGTGAGACATCAAAAATATGTTCAACATCTCCCAGCACAACTTGCACCCGGCCAGGTAAACTCACCGTTGTTAAAGCTTTGTCTACGGCTTCTTTATTAACAGGCAAGCGTGATTGCAATAATTCAATGGCCATCAGTGCGGTAGACATGTTTTGTAACAACAATGTTGGAAGTGGTAATGCTGTTAATTGCTTATCCGAACACCACCAAGTCCATGATGTGTCCATTTTTTTAAAACCAAAATCTTTACCCTGACAAAATAAAGGGGTATGAGTTAACGTCTTAGGAGGATCAAAATCTCCACAAACTGCTGGTTTTCCCTTACGAAAAATCCCAGCTTTTTCAATGGCGATTAATTCTCGCGTGTTTCCCAACCATTCGACATGATCAATGCCTATACTAGCAACAATGGCAACATCTGCATCTATCACGTTCACAGCATCAAAACGTCCACCTAAGCCCACTTCTAAAATCCAAACATCAAGATTCGCTTCTTTAAAAATCATAAAAGCTGCCAAGGTTCCATATTCAAACAAAGTCAATGTCGTATCTTGACCGCAAGCGTCAGTAATACGATCAAATGCGTCACAAAAAAATGTATCGTCCATAGAATGACCTTGAATTCGCACTTGCTCGTTATACTGGAAAAGATAAGGTGTAGTAAAAGCCCCTGCTCTAAAACCAGCCGCTAAATAAAACGCCTCAAGTGCTGCCACACATGAACCCTTCCCATTTGTTCCTGCAACAGTAACAACTGGACAAGTTGGTCTTAAAAGATTCAATTTAGCCCCAATTTTTGCAACACGCTCTAAACTTAAATCAATTTCTTTAACCCGCAAAGCCTTTATCCAGGCCAGCCACTCTTGAAGTGATCTATATTTATTCATTTTTTCCTCTAATAAGCTGTGTGAGAACCCATCTAAAACCTTTGTATTGTCTGTGCAGAACCCGAGGAAAACAAGCTCATCCCAATATTATCCACATGAGTACATGTTTCAACACAAGCCATCTCATGTTTATCCACAACTATATACATCTATAACTTTATGAATATATTAAAAAAATATGTCTTTTCCACTGATTTTCCCTCCCTTATAAATAAAAGCTTCTAAATAAGGAATATATAAAATAATGTTATTTTATAAAGGGAAGCCATACCGGAACATGAATCCAAGATAAACAATTTGACAACAAAACGAATGCTACCTATCATAAGCCCCCTGATAAGATGAATTAAGTGATAGGAAAGTGCTATGAAAAGAACATATCAACCTAGCGTTATTAAACGTAAACGAACTCATGGTTTTCGCGCTAGAATGGCAACCAAAAATGGTCGTGCTGTATTAAGCAGACGTCGAGCTAAAGGTCGTAAAGTTTTAGCAGTATAAAGTTTAATGAATTCATTGGCTTATCCTCGTAAACATAGATTAATTTCAAAAGCAGAATTTAAATCTGTTTTTGATAATGCACAAAAGATAAGTCAAAAACATTTATTAGTTCTGTATAAACCAAACCAATATTTATACAGTCGACTAGGTCTTGTTGTTGCAAAACGTTTCGCAAACAAAGCTGTGTCAAGAAATCAGATTAAAAGAGTACTACGAGAAAGTTTTCGACATTCTTTTGACATCAAAGGAATGGATATTATCATCATTGCTCGTTATCAATGTGATACATTGACAAAGCATAAGTTACGAGAAGGTATCGATAAGCTGTGGGAAAAATTAAGAATGCAATGTTAAATAGTTTTTTATGGATAATACGGATTTATCAATATTTATTAAGTCCCTTATTAGGTCAATGTTGTCGTTTTTATCCCTCTTGTTCTACCTATACCATTGATGCTATAAAACAACATAAATTATTATATGGATCTTTCTTAAGTATAAAACGAATTCTACGATGCCATCCTTGGTGCCAAGGTGGATTTGATCCTGTACCGGAAAAATAAAAACATGTTAACCAAGATGCTTGACTATGTAAGATATGCTCTCTATATAACCTTAGCGATTATTTCCGTTTTTCTTTATCAAACATGGGAAAAAGAACATCCCCAAGCTCAAAACATTATTAAAGAAAAACAAGTTGTAGCGTCCTCTACAACCCCAGGAAATTATATTCCTGAGATAACACAAACAAATAATTCTGCAAAAACTGCATCTTTAACTCAAGCCGAGTCTGCAACACCACTTACTACGAGTCAAAATATTATTCATATCGCAACGGATTTACTTAACGTTGATATAGACAAGTTGGGCGGCAACATCATTCGTGTGACATTACCTAAATATAAAGAACAACAAAATTCTGTTGAACCTTTTATTTTATTAAACAATAAAGCTGATACACGCTATATTGCACAAAGTGGTTTATTAAGTACTCTAGGTCCTGATACTGCAAAAGGCCAAGCAATCTATACAAGTCATACTACGGATTACGCTCTTTCAGAAAATCAAAATGAAATCAACGTTACATTAGATTGGAAAAATGATAAAGGACTTACCGTTTCAAAAATTTTCACCTTTAAACGTGGAAGTTATGAAATAGGTGTGGATTATCGTATTCAAAATCAGTCTAACCAAGCTTGGAACGGTAATACTTATTTACAACTCATGCGAAAAAATACACCTCCTTCAAACACTCAAGGATTTATAAACTTCGCAACGTATTTTGGTGCAGCTATTTCTAGTCCCGATAAACGATTCCAAAAAATTTCATTCACAGATATGGCAAAACAAAATACCAACCAAACCATTACGGGTGGTTGGGCTGCTATGATTCAACATTATTTTGTGAGTGCTTGGGTTCCAGATACTAACGTTGTTTCTCAATATTTTTCTAAAGTCACAAATGATGGTTTATATACCATAGGAATGATTGGTCCTAGTTTACAGGCGACTACAGGACAAACCATAGCTACTCACGCTACATTTTATGCGGGTCCTGCTATTGCAGATCAACTTGAAAAAGCAGCGCCAAGTTTAAAATTGACTATCGATTATGGATGGTTTTGGTTTATTTCCGGAATTATTTTCTGGATGATGCAACACATTTATAATGTTATAGGTAATTGGGGATGGTCTATCGTTCTTGTTACACTTGTCATTAAACTTATGTTTTATCATTTATCCGCAAAAAGCTATCGATCAATGAGCGGTTTGAAAAAACTACAACCTAAAATTGCTGCGTTAAAAGAACGTTTTGGTGATGATAAACAAAAGTTTACACAAGCCACCTTAGAACTTTATAAAAAAGAAAAAGTTAATCCAATGAGCGGTTGTTTACCCATTTTGGTACAAATACCGGTATTTATCGGACTCTATTGGGTACTTATTGAAAGCGTACAATTGCGTCATGCTCCATTTATATTTTGGATTCAAGATCTTTCAACCAAAGATCCCTATTATATATTACCCGTGTTGATGGGATTATCGATGTTTTTACAACAACGATTAAATCCGCCACCACCCGATCCAGTCCAAGCGAAAGTTATGATGTTAATGCCTGTCATATTTACGGTGTTATTTATTAATTTTCCTGCTGGTTTAATGTTGTATTGGTTTGTGAATAATACGCTCTCATTTTTACAACAATGGTACATCATGCGTAGTTTAGATAAATCATCAAAGAAATAATATGATGTGTCATGAGCACAAAACATCTTGAAACTATTGTTGCACTCGCAACGCCTGTAGGACGAGGCGGTGTAGCAATAGTACGTGTTTCTGGATCTAAAGTTTTACAGATAGCTGAACATATCTTAGATCAAATACCCACTCCACGTTACGCACTTTTTTCATCATTTAAGGATGAAAAAAATCAAACGATAGATCAGGGTATTGCACTTTATTTCGTATCTCCTCATTCTTTTACCGGCGAAGATGTTTTAGAACTGCATTGTCATGGCGGTATTATTGTCATAGAACGTTTGGTAAAAAGAGTTTTAGCCTTAGGCGCAAGACTTGCAAAGCCAGGGGAATTTTCAGAGCGCGCTTTTTTAAATGATAAAATAGATTTAATACAAGCGGAAGCTATTGCAGATTTAATCGATGCATCCTCTGAAACAGCCGCACGTTCAGCATTGCGTTCATTACAGGGAGAATTTTCAAAAAAAATAAATGAACTCGTCGAAAATATCATAAAATTACGCATGTATGTTGAAGCAGCTATTGATTTTGTCGAAGAAGAAGTGGATTTTTTAGCAGATAATCAAATACAAATTAATTTAAACAACATTATTGATCATTTAACATGGATTCAAGCATCGGCTAAACAAGGCGCTCTTTTACGAGATGGAATTACAGTTGTTATTGCAGGTAAACCCAATGCGGGTAAATCCAGTTTATTAAATCAATTAAGTGGAAGAGATTCAGCGATTGTCACGGATATTGCAGGTACGACTAGAGATTTATTACGAGAACAAATTGTTATTGATGGTATGCCTATACATATTATTGATACTGCTGGTTTAAGAGATAGCCTTGATATTGTAGAACAAGAAGGTATACGCAGAGCTTATGCCGAAATCGTAAAAGCTGATATTGTCTTGTTTGTTATTGATGCCACAGAAAACGCGCCGCCAAATTTACATATATTTTTAAAAGATATTCCACCGCATGCAACTGTTATAACGATACGAAATAAAATCGATTTACTTCAAGAAGAAGCTAGTATAGAGAAAAATAGTATTTCTTTATCAGCAAAACAAGGTGTAGGAATAGCATTATTAAAAAATCATATTAAATCTATAGCTGGCTATCAAACGACTCAAGAGGGAGTTTTTTCAGCAAGACAAAGACATTTAGATGCTTTAAATCGAGCAAACCAGTTTTTACTTAATGGAAAACAGCAGTTAGAAAATTATAAAGCAGGTGAATTATTAGCCGAAGATTTACGTCAAGCTCAACTTGCTTTAAATGAAATTACAGGCGAATTTAGTTCAGATGATTTGTTAGGAAGAATATTTTCGAGTTTTTGTATAGGTAAGTGATATACTTAAAACAATAATGATGTATTGATAGGAACTTCAGAGGAGCAAATTATGAAAAGTCAAACTAATGTTGATACAAAATCATTGGAACAATCAGTGAATGATGGCTGGGGAGAATGGGTGGAGCAAGGTCCCACAGAAGATTCGAATGAATGGTTTGAAGAGCAAAGAAGAAAGGAAGACGAAATCGATCAAGCGGAAAAAGAAAGAGTGAAGCAAAAAAAATTAACACCATCATTACAGGAACAACTAGAAATAGCGCCGCAAGATAGAGATGAAAGACTGGAAGTTTTAGCAGAGGAAGTGAGAAAATTAAGAGAATTAGCCGTTGACTTTAATAATAACCTTTCTTTTAGCTTAAATCAGAGAAGAAACTCAGATCATCTTTTTTTTACTTCTCGTGAATCGGCAAGTTCTACATTGCCAACAAAAGAAGAAGAAAAGAATGAGCAAAGCTGCAGTCTTTCTTTTTCCTGTAGTTTTTCTTCTTCCTAAAGCAGTGTGGGCAAAGATCGTTTTTTAAATCTGCCCACTAAAAATGTTATTAAACAATGGAATCAAAACATGGAACGTTATCAAAACCGCTATACAGCAGGAAAAATACTTGCTGATTTACTCAGAGATTATGCCAACCGGAAAGATGTTTTAGTGCTTGCATTACCACGCGGTGGTGTGCCTGTTGCTTATGAAATCGCAACATCACTTTCCCTTCCTTTAGATGTTTTTATAGTGAGAAAACTTGGTGTACCAGGCCATGAAGAACTCGCTATGGGCGCTTTAGCAATGGGTGACACTAAAGTTTTTAATAAGGAAATTATGGCTAGCTTAGATATTTCTAAAGAAGCCATGGATGATGTGATCAACATGGAAAAAAAAGAATTACAACGCCGTGAAGTCGCTTATAGAGGACAAAAACCTTTTCCTATTATAAAAAATAAAACAATTATTTTAGTGGATGATGGAATCGCAACTGGCGCAAGTATTAAAGTAGCCATTAAAGCATTACGCCTGTTAGAACCTACAGCTATTGTTTTAGCGATTCCTGTGGCTGAAGCGAGTATTTGTAAAAAATTAACTAACATGGTTGAAAAATTTGTATGCCCAATACAACCCATTAATTTTTATGCGGTAGGTCAGTGGTATGAGGATTTTAGTCAAACCACTGATGAAGAGGTATATGAATTACTTAAAAAAATCGATTATACAGGCCAACGGGAATAACCTATTTTTAACGTCGTTTGTTCTAAAATATGACCTTGTATGGCTTTCAATAAAGTGGGCGCATCCGTTTCAGCAGGCAATGAAAGTTTTTCATCAAGCGCATAAAGGGTAAATGTATAATGATGTAGAGAACCTTTGGGCGGACATGGACCATTATATTGAGGACGACCCCAGCTATTTTTTCCTGCTAATGTACCTGTAGGAAGTGTCGTGATGGCTTCTGCTAGTGCTGTCGTTTTTGCTGGAATATTGAAAAGTATCCAATGGTAAAATATACCACCTGGAGCATCTTCATCAGATAAAATAATAGCAAGACTTTGTGTTTTCGAAGGTAAGTTTGACCAAGATAAATCAGGAGAAATATCTTTTCCATCACAGGTATAAAGGACAGGAATAGTAATGCCATCGGCAAATGCTTGACTAGATAAAGTCATATGAGTAGCATATGCTGGGATTGAAAAAAAAGAAACCAATAATAAGCTAATAAATCTAAACATCTCTTTCTCCCTTTGTAAAAAACGTTATATCAACTTATTATTACGGAAATTGATCACAATGGCAAAACCAATTATTTTAGTGGATGGCTCTTCTTATCTATACCGAGCTTTTCATGCCATGCCTTCTCTAACGAACTCCAAAACATTTCCTACTGGCGCAGTGTATGGTGTGATTAATATGTTAAAAAAATTATTAACAGATTACAATCCCGAATACATAGCTGTAGTTTTTGATGCAAAAGGGAGAACTTTTCGCGATGACCTTTATGAACAATATAAAGCAAATCGTACCGAAATGCCGAGTGACTTAGTCAAACAAATAGAGCCCATACACGCCATTATTGAAGCATTAGGTATACCTATTATTATGATAGAAGGCGTTGAAGCGGATGATGTGATTGGTACCATTTCTCTTGAAGCTGAACGACAAGGCAAAGAAACCATTATCTCCACTGGCGATAAAGATTTAGCTCAGTTGGTTAGTGCGAAAACCACCCTCGTCAATACTATGACAAATACAATGTTGACTGTTATTTCAGTCAAAGAAAAATTTGGTATTCCTCCTAACTTAGTTATTGATTATTTAACATTAATCGGCGACACATCTGATAATGTTCCAGGAGTTCCGCAAGTTGGACCAAAAACTGCGGTGAAATGGTTAGAAGAATATGGAACTTTAGATAATATTATTTTAAATGCGAATAATATAAAGGGTAAAGTTGGAGAAAATTTACGAAATTGTTTAGCACAATTACCTCTTACTAAAACACTTGTTACTATAAAAACCGATGTTGAATTAGATCTTAATTTAGAAAATTTTAAATTAAAAAAATCTGATAATGAAAAATTAATAACATTATATAAAGATTTAGAATTTAAAACTTGGTTAAATCAACTTTTAGAAAAAAAATCTTTAGCATCTGCTAACGAAAAAGAATCGTATGAAATCATTTTTTCAGAAACAGAATTAGAAAAATGGATTTTACTTATTTCAAAAGCAAAAGTTTTTTCCTTTGATACTGAAACAACTAGTCTTAATTATATGCAAGCTAATTTAGTGGGGATTTCTTTTGCTATCGAAAAAACAAAAGCTGCTTATATTCCTTTAGCACATGAAGATCCCGCAGCGCCACTACAACTTAATCGTGAAAAAGTATTACAAAAATTAACACCCATCCTTGAAAATCCAAATATAAAAAAAATAGGACACAATATCAAATTTGATATGGAAATTTTGGCTAATTATGATATTCATTTGCAGGGTGTAGCCTATGATACTATGCTTGAATCCTATGTTTTAGATAGCAGTAGTAATAATCATAGTATGGATTCTGCAGCATTGAAATATTTAGGCATACGAACCATTACTTTTGAAGATGTTGCTGGCAAGGGTGCAAAACAAATGACTTTTGACAAAGTACCTGTAGAGCTTGCCGCCAAGTATTCCGCAGAAGATGCAGATGTTACTTTTCAGCTTAATCAAATATTATGGCCACGATTAAATAAAGAACCAGGATTAAAATCAACCTATGAAAATATTGAAATTCCACTTATCCCTGTTTTAGCTCGTATGGAACGCACAGGAGTGTTGATCGATGCGGAAATGTTGAAAAACCAAACTATAGAATTAGAAAAAAGATTATGTATTTTAGAAGAAAATATTACTCGAGAAGCGGGCGTGTCCTTTAATTTAAATTCGCCTAAACAATTACAAGATATTTTATTTAATAAACTACAATTGCCTGTATTACAAAAAACACCAACCGGTCAGCCCTCTACCGCAGATGTCGTATTACAAGAACTTGCTTTAGAATATGAATTACCAAAATTTATTATTGAATATCGCGGATTAAGTAAACTTATTACGACGTATACTAAAAAATTGCCAGAGCAAATTAATCAAACAACAGGTCGCATTCATACTTCATACAATCAAGCGGGAACGGCTACAGGAAGACTTTCATCATCCGATCCAAATTTGCAAAATATACCTGCTAGAACTGAAGAAGGGCGACGTATACGTCAAGCATTCATCGCAAAAAAAGGATATAAACTTATTTCTTCAGATTACTCCCAAATTGAATTACGTATTATGGCCCATATTTCTGAAGATGCTAATTTACTTAAGGCATTTGAAAATAATCTAGATGTGCATACAGCAACAGCAGCAGAAGTATTAGGTATCCCATTAGAAAGTGTTACACACGAAGAAAGACGCAAAGCAAAAGCCATTAATTTTGGTTTAATTTATGGCATGTCCGCTTTTGGTTTAGCAAAACAAATAGGTGCTAAACGAGAAGCTGCGCAACTTTATATTGATAAGTATTTTGCACGTTATCCGGGTGTAAGAAATTATATGGAAAATACACGCACCATGGCTCATCAAAAAGGATTTGTCGAAACCTTATGGGGAAGACGTTTATATTTGCCGGATATTAATTCAAGTCAAATTCTTCGACAAAAAGCAGCAGAACGTACGGCTATCAATGCGCCACTTCAAGGAAGTGCAGCTGATATTATCAAACGCGCAATGATTTCACTTGATCAATGGTTACAAACCCATAACATCGATGCCAAAATGGTTATGCAAGTGCATGACGAACTTGTTTTTGAAGTAGCAGATAATGAAGTCATTGGATTTAAAAAAATAATTTGTGAGCATATGATGCATGCAGCTCGGTTAAAAATACCTTTATTAGTCTCTATAGGTGTAGGCGATAATTGGGATGCAGCATCTAAGTAATGATATAAAAAAGAAAAAATTATATTTTATATAGAAATTTATATAAAATAGCTGTCGGAAAGGAATTTTTTTTATTTACAAGGGATAGGAGGAAGTACTTTGAATATGATCAAAAAATTACCATTTTGTTTTATTGCAGGAATGAGTGTTATTTCTTTAGCAACGTCTGTTGCAATGGCCGCACCAATGGTTACATCTCCCATGGGCAGTGTGTACTTGGGTGCTTTTGGTGGTTGGGGTGGTTCAAATGATTTTGATGTCAGACAAAGTGGCGTGGCATTTTTCACAACACCACCACTTTTAACCCCATTACCTGTTGATGCAACCGGAGATGATGATAGCTTCGGAACAGGCTTTGGCGGTATTCATCTTGGATATGAATGGATAACACCACGATATAAAGACACCTTATGGACTTGGGCTGTCGTACCTGCTATAGAAGTTGAAGGTGTTTATTTTGACCAAAATACGAGTTTAGATGTAGTGAATGCTAATCCACGATTAGGCAACCACACTTTTGATGATAGTTTCTCCTTGCAAACAGGTGTTGTGCTTATTAATGGTATTTTATCTTTTAACCACATTAATTCAGCATTCCATCCTTATATTGGTCTTGGTTTAGGAGCTGCTATTTTATCTGTTTCTGGTGCAGACTCCTTACAAATCGCTCCACCTGAACCCGGCGTTAATCATTTTAATTCTGGAACTAGTGATGATGATTGGACATTTGCAGCACAAGTAAAGGCGGGTTTGCGTTATTCTATAAGCGAACATGTACGGGTTTTTGCTGAATATCGGTTCCTTTATTTGGGTAATACAAATTATACATTTGGTGCAACAAGATACCCCACGCATGTTGAAACAACCAGTTGGGAACTTGATATGGATAGTATGAACTTAAATGCAGGTGCTTTAGGTATTGAATGGTCCATATAGAGTACTGCAAGGAATCCGTTAGCATGACGGGTTCCTTTCTTGTCTTACCAATATGGATATATAATCAATTAAAGGATGGAGACAGGTTGTTATGCTAATTACACTCGCAACAACCCCGCAATCAAACACCCGTCTACTCATGCGAGGTTTAAAATTATACTACGCAAGTTTTAAGCATGTCATTGGACTTGCTTTGCTTTTTGCTATGGTAGTGTTTATTCCGCAATTTATTGCTATTGCTCAAGGTTTGAATGTATTAGCGCTGCTGCAATTATTCAGTTTTTATAATCTATTTTTTTTCATTGTTGATATATGCGCAATGTTTGTTTTTATAACGATATTATGGCGAATACGTTGTGTTGTCACAAATGCGCATGAAAGCATTTTAGATGACTTTAAGGTTGCTTCAAAGAAAATCCTACTCATTATAGGCATAAGTTTAGTCTATATGTTGATCTTAGCTTTGTTTGTGTTTTTATTAATTATGTTGCCCGCCCGAAATTTGTTAAATCAACCAAGCGAATTTTCTTTTAATATAGCCATTATGTTATCAATATTATATTTCTGCATAGTTGCGTATATTTTTTACGCTTTTATGTTTTCGCTGCCGCTTATTTTGACAGAAAATAAAGGGATTATTTCAGCATTAAAGAAAAGCTATTGTTTAGTCTGGGGAAATTGGTGGAAGGTTGCTTTATTGTTAATTACTCCAATATTAGCATATTTTGTTTTGTTATATGTTATTCAAAATATTTTTCACATCAACCTTACTATTAGATATGCAGAGGCATATAACGCTAAGGATTTATTTATATTGATGATAAATGTCATATTAATCGCGCTTGTTGTACCATTGCATGGTGCCCTTTTATTATTACAATTACGTGATCTTGAGCTAAGAAAACAAGTATAATAGCTGCCTAGTGGGTATGTCGCAGAAAAGCGCTTCCTGTAACAAGTACAAAAGATATTACTCTACATGACAAAAAGTATTATTCGTGTTTTATTAGGATTTGATTTTGGTATAAAAAGAATAGGTGTTGCGGTAGGACAGACCGTGACTCGTTCAGCACGTCCCCTAGAAACTCTTCAAGCGAATCAAGGTGTACCTTCATGGGAGAAATTAGACAAACTTATCAAAGCATGGCAGCCTGATGCGTTAGTCGTGGGCATTCCTCTCAATATGGATGGTACAGAGCAACCTTTAACTTTAATTGCACAAGGTTTTTTGAATGCATTAAAAGAACGCTATCAATTACCAGTGTATGGTATTGATGAACGCTTAAGTACAAAAGATGCACGTGAAAGAGTTTTTCAGCAGGGGGGCTATAAAGCACTTCAAAATGGACAAATAGACAGTGTCGCTGCACAATTGATATTACAAAATTGGTTATCACAACTCGA
>CAZHMQ010000011.1:0-34324 GCA_964533645.1 uncultured Coxiellaceae bacterium | reverse complement strand
TTTTCTTGTTTAATTTTCGCCCCCTCGGCCCCCCCCGCCGCCCCCCCCCCGCCCCCCCCCCCCCCCCCCCACGACCTGTGGCAGTCGCAGAATAATTACGAATTTTTTTATCCATCTACGAATTTTTTTTGAAAAAGGAAAAGTCATTTGAAAAGGGTTCAATTGTCCAGTTAATTGAGTAAGATTTTTTAATGAAAAATTGTAATACTCTTCTAGCGTATGTCTAGTTTGAGTATCGTTCATCATATTAAATAGGACTTGTAAGCTTAGCGCATCGAGATAAAAGTCTTTTTTCTCTATAGCAGCTCGCGCTAATAAATAATCTGTAAAATAAGGATGATGTTTTTTATGGATAAATTTTTTGGTCTCTTGGAATGCTATAAAAAAATCATCTTCAGATAATAGGCCGTTAAAAAACTGCAGTTTAGCCTGATAATCTTCCCACCGCGTACGTTTTTGGCTGGCGTGTGAATTTCCACTCATGTTACCATTTTTATCCAGCATCCGAAATTTAGTAAGTTTTTCTTGAATGATATGGATATTATATTTTGCAGTGAGTCTAATCCAAAATTGCAGATCTGCGCAGTTCGCAAATCGTGGGTCATAATAGCCTAGCTCTTGATGACATTTTGCGCGAATCAATACACTAGGATGACACAAACAATTTCCATAAAAGAAAAAATAATTAAGCCACTCATGTCTGGTGCGATTGTTTTTATTAAAATAATGATCGTTTAAGGCTATCATAGGGCGGCTTTTTTCATTAATCATTTCAACAAAACTAAATACCGCGCCAATATTCAGATTGTTATCTAAGTAAGTGATTTGTTTGTGAAGCTTTTGAGGATAAAATGCATCATCTGAATTAAGTATTCCAATGTATTCACCGCTAGCTTTTTCTAGGCCCAAATTAGTAGCGACAAATTGACCTTGGTTTTGTTCTAAAACCGTTAAATCTATACGTGCATCATTAAATTTTTTAATCACATTAACCGTATTATCTGTAGATGCGTCATCTATGATAATTAATTCAAAATCTTGAAAACTTTGATCTAACACGCTTTGAATAGCCTCTTGCACAAATTTTTCATGATTGTAAGAGGCCATGATAATGCTAACTCTTGGCATGCGTTCTTTCCAAATGTTTTGTGATGAGGTCGGTGTTAAATTGGCTTAACTTAGTGATTAGCTCTTGCCAATGATGAATGTTAACTTGGTGTGGATTGTCGCGTATGAGCATGCGTTTAATAAAAGGATATTGTTCACTCGAGATAAGTCTATCCCATGAATGGTGAGAGGGATCATAATTTATATGATTTTCTAAAGTTGGACAAGAACAATAAGCTCCTAACGTGAATCCATGATGTAAAAAATATTGAGATATTCCTATTTCATAACGAACAATAATATTGTTTTTTAAGCCTAAATTATAAACTTTATCCCAAAAACTTTTAAATAAAGGATGCAAAAAAAGACGTTTAGAAAAAACAATAAAATAACTTTGTAGATGATATTTAATCATATATGAATCGGTAGCGCCCCACATATCAAGTTTGAGTTTGTCGCCGTATGAAATAATATGGTTTAAGTTAAAAAACGGGCCGTAAACACTATCATTGGTAAGTATAATTTTTTCATATTTATCTAAGTTTTCTTCCGTTGTAAGCCCGTATTTATAGGCACCAAAATCTAGGCCGCGGTTTTTTTTAATGATAATTTTTTTGCAAATAGCATTAATTTTTTGTATTTCCGTTGCATTTAAATTTACGCATGTGCTTACAAAAATAATGTCACAATGGCATTTGGAAAGTTCATTTATGTAATAAACCACATAAGAATCTATGATGTTGTGTGGGTCAAAATGAGAAAAAATGCAGAGATTTTTTTTGGAAGTATGAGTAAAGTTGTCATATGAAACAGATAAATTTTTGTTATAAAATAATTTGGAGTAAATAGCGTCAGCAAAATATCTTACTATATGATATATTTTTTTAGTCAAATACCTTATTTTGATCGTAGCTACTTTTAAAATAAAAAATAATTTATTTTTTGGCATGATTATTCCCGAGTTGAGAACTTAAAAAGTAAGCTAGATGCAAGACCAAATTTGCGTTTCCAATTAGGCGGAGTAGAAATAAAATTAAAATAATATCTAAGTCTATGGATATATTTTCCTGCAAATAATTTTGTAAATTGAGCTAACAATCGTTTTTCTTTGCTAGATAGAAAGGGGATTTTGCTAATATCTTGGGCTTGATAGAGCGCTGTTTGATAGCGCAATTTTAAAAAATTAATATTTTTAAAAGACCATGTTTTTCGTTTAATGCCTAACATGGCGCCCACTGTATTTGCGGAATGCTGCCTATATTTCACCGTAGATTCAGGTAAATAAATGATTTTACCTGCAATGCAAGCCAGAACCAAGGCCCATTTATCGTGATTTAATGATTGTCCATAACCAGGCATGCTATTGATAAGTTCAAATAGAGGTTTGTTTAGCATAATAGTGCAACCCAATGCTGGGCAATAAAATAATAATTTTTTTAAAGTTATATCAGAATTGTTGTTCAATTGTTGCAGTTCTGACAATGATGGATGAATCAGGTTGAGTGCTTCATCAACCACTTCTACATCAGAAAAAACTAAAGCAGGTTTTTTTGTTTCGGTGATTAATAACTTATGAATGAGTTTTTCGGTTTTGTCATGAAGCCAAACGTCATCTTGGTCTGCATAGCAAATGAATTCGGGAGAATAATGCATGGCTTCTTTTAATAATATAAAATAGCTTTCTCTAAGACCTTTATGTCCTAGTTTATCTTTATACAAATATATGCAAGAATGGTGCTTAGCGTAATCATGTAAAATATCTACAGTATTATCGCTTGAGCCATCATCACGTATAATAATGTCGCTAGGATACGTTTGATTAAGCAAGCTTTCAAGTTGTTGCTTAATGAAGCGTTCACCATTATAGGTGCTCATAATAATAATGACTTTAGGTGTTATCATTTTGTTAAAGAAAGCTTCCTTGTTGTTTTATCATTTTCTATAATAACAACTTTATTATCTAGGACAATAATTCATAATGCAAAAAAGAAAGGGAATTATTTTAGCAGGTGGCACAGGAACTCGACTTTATCCTGTGACATTAGGAATTAATAAGCAACTGTTACCAGTGTATGATAAACCTCTCATTTATTATCCACTTAGCTGTCTCATGCTTGCTGGTATAAGAGACATTTTAATCATCACCACCCCTCTCGATGTCGAACAATATAAACGTTTGTTGCAAGATGGGAAGCAATGGGGATTAAATTTTACCTATGCGATACAAAAAAAACCAGAAGGTCTGGCTCAGGCATTTATTATTGGCGAATCATTTATCGGTAAGTCATCCTCTGCTTTAGTCTTGGGCGATAATATTTATTACGCGCATCATTTAAGCGAAATGTTAAAAAAAGCTGATCAAATTCATCAAGGTGCTGTTATCTTTACTTATCCAGTGGATAATCCTGAAGCCTATGGCGTAGTTGAATTTGATCATCATAAAAAACCGATACGCATTATAGAAAAGCCTAAACATCCACCTTCAAACTGTGCGGTGACAGGACTTTATTTTTATGACAATCAAGTGGTAGATGTTGCAAAAGATGTCAAGCCTTCGGCGCGTGGAGAGTTAGAAATTACCAGTATTAATCAATATTATTTAGATATGAATCAACTTACGGTGATGGACCTAGGGCGTGGTTCAGCTTGGCTAGACAGTGGAACGCATGATGCGTTGTTGCAAGCTGGTCAATTTATTGAAACGATAGAAAAACGCCAAGGTCTGAAAATTGCTTGTCCAGAAGAGATTGCCTTTCGTTGTAATTATATTGATGCAGAACAATTGGCGCGTCTTGCGTATACTTTAGGCAAAAGTGCTTATGGACAATATCTATTAAAAATAGTCAATGAAGAAGTGTATCAAAAACATGAAACTTACGCGTAATGAAGTGTTACCAGATGTGATTATTATCGAACCTTCGCTGTTTAAGGATACACGAGGATATTTTTTTGAAGGTTTTCAAGCCAAGCGTTATCTTGATGCGGGGATACAAGAAACATTTGTACAAGATAATTATTCCCGTTCAGTAAAAAATACGTTACGTGGGTTGCATTATCAACTTCATCATCCTCAGGGAAAGTTGGTAGGTGTGACAGCAGGTAGAGTTTTTGATGTGATAGTCGATATAAGACAAGGTTCTCCCACTTTTGGCAAATGGACTGGTGTTGAGTTGAGTGATGAAAATGCACGCCAAGTGTATATCCCAAAAGGTTTTGCGCATGGATTCTGTGTATTGAGTGAGTCGGCTGATTTTTATTATAAATGTACAGATTATTATGTTCTGCATGATGATTATGGTGTTGCCTGGAATGATTCATTTATCAATATTGCATGGCCAATGGATGGAGTTCCAGTGATTTCAAAAAAAGACCAACAATATGCGCCATTACAGGATATTTCTCATGATAAACTTCCTAGGTATGTATGTTTATGACTTATCAACCTAAAAAAATCGTTGTGACGGGTGGAGCAGGATTTATTGGCAGTAATTATATCCAATATATGTTGGATAACTATGAAGATATACATATCACAAATATAGACAAATTGACTTACGCAGGCAGTTTAGATAACGTGGCTCGTTTCACGCAAGATAAACGTTATCTATTTTTTCAGGCAGATATTGGGTCAAGTGCCGACATTGAAACTATTTTGCGAACCAATAATATAGATACGATAGTGCATTTTGCTGCGGAAAGCCATGTGGATAGATCTATTGCCAATCCAGATGCTTTTATACGAACCAATATTGTAGGTACCTATGCTTTGCTTGAAGCGGCGCATAAAGTTTGGTTGCAAGAAGGTCATAGAAATGCAGCTAACTGTCGATTTCATCATGTTTCAACCGACGAAGTCTATGGTAGTTTGAGTAAAACAGATCCATCATTTACCGAGCAAACGCCATATGCACCAAAGTCTCCCTATTCTGCGTCAAAAGCTGCGTCTGATCACTTGGTTTCAGCTTATTATAATACCTATGGTTTGCCAGTGACTTTATCAAACTGCTCCAATAATTACGGTCCATATCAGCATCTAGAGAAACTCATTCCAACCATTATTTCCAGTTGTTTAGCAGGCAAGCCTATTCCTATTTATAGTGATGGTAGTAATATACGGGATTGGTTATATGTTGAAGATCATTGTCGTGGCATTGATTTAATTATTCGACAGGGTCAGTTAGGCGAAAATTATAATATAGGTGCAGATACCGAATATAATAATCTTGCTTTAACGAATCTCGTGTGTGAAATCATGGCGGAACAAACAGGTCAATCGCTTGCCACTTATCTTGATTTGATTCGTTTTGTGAAAGATAGGCCAGGACATGATTTTCGCTATGCAATCGATGCAAAAAAAATGCAACAACAGTTAGGTTGGCAGCCTTTGTATGATATAAAACAAGGTTTGAAGCAAACAGTAGCATGGTATGTGACACATCATCAGGTTAAAGCCTTAGCATGATTAAAGTATTATTAACGGGCGAAAATGGCCAAATAGGTAGCGAAATTAAACGTTTTGTCCCTGATTTTGTAACATTGTATAGCTATGATAAGCGCACATTAGATATTACCTCTATAGATGCTGTGAAAACCGTTTTTGCTGAATGTCATCCTGATTATGTGATCAATGCAGCAGCCTATACAGCAGTTGATCAAGCTGAAAAAGAACCAGAGTTTGCCTATGCGATTAATGCTACAGGAGTATGGCATCTAGCTGATGCATGCCAAAAAGCTTCCATTCCGTTGATTCACATTTCTACGGATTATATTTTTAATGGCCATCAGCACCAGCCTTATCGAGAAACAGACGTTGCTATGCCTTTAAACGTTTATGGAAAAAGTAAATGGGAAGGTGAGCAGGCCGTGCGTCTTGTGTTGCTGGAACATATTATTTTGCGTACAAGTTGGGTATTTGGTTGTGTCGGAAAAAACTTTGTTAAAACAGTATTACGCTTAGCAAGAGATCAAGGTGTATTGCGTGTGGTTTCGGATCAATACGGTTGTCCTACCGCGGCGAGTGATGTGGCTTTAACTATTTGGCAAATCATAGAGCAGATTAATCAAAAGAATGCTTTGAATATTCCATGGGGAACTTATCATTTTACGAATGCGCAAGAAATTTCCTGGTATGAATTTGCAAAAAAAATTCTTCTCATGGCAGGTGTAAATAAAGATATTAAAGCGATTACGACAGCAGATTATCCCACTTTGGCTAAACGACCTGCTTATTCGGTGCTAAATTGTCAAAAAATTAGTGATTATTTTCACATTACACCGCGAAATTGGGAGATTGGGTTAGAAGAGGTTATACAAAGCATGTCCTCGAGAGCCTGAGTTACGAGGTTGGAAGCCCTCATTTTTAGTAGTATGATAGCTATTTTTTAGACTAAATATTATGACAAAATCTTCCCTCATCATCGCGACCCGAGAAAGCCCACTTGCGCTTTGGCAAGCAGGATGGGTTAAAACCCAATTAGAAAAATATCATCCTGCTCTTGTTGTCAGTTTATTGGGGGTGACAACGACGGCTGATAAAATGTTAGAAACACCTTTGCTCCAAATAGGCGGTAAAGGTTTGTTTGTGAAAGAACTAGAAGAAGCCTTGTTAGATGGCAGAGCAGATATTGCGGTTCATTCGATGAAAGACGTGCCCATGGAATTACCGGATGGATTTTCATTGCCAGTGATGTGTGAACGTGAAGATCCTCGGGATGCATTCGTTTCTCTGCAATGTGATTCATTAGATGATTTACCTAAAAAAGCCCTGCTTGGAACATCAAGTCTACGTCGTCAAAGTCAACTAGCCTCATTACGTCCTGATATTGAAATGACATATATGCGTGGCAATGTGAATACACGATTAGCACGTTTAGAGCGCGGTGAATATACAGCTATTATATTGGCAGCGGCGGGTTTGAAGCGTTTAAATTTACAACACTATATTCGTTCTTATTTAAGTTTAGAGCAATCACTGCCAGCAGCAGGTCAGGGTGTATTAGGTATCGAATGTAGATCGGCTGATAGGGAAACACAAAAACTTATTGCTAGCCTTAATCATACCGAAAGTCAGTTATGCGTCACCGCAGAACGTGCAATGTGTCAGCGCTTAGGGGGTGGGTGTCACGTCCCTGTTGCGGCGTTTGCTGAGATAGTGGATAACAAGATATTGTTGCGCGGTCTCGTTGCAAATCCACGCGGTACTCTTATATTGCGAGCAGAACATACGGATACATTAGAAAATGCGGTTCCCTTAGGTAAGAAAGTTGCAGATGACTTAATTGCACAAGGTGCGTTAGAGATTTTAGCATCGCTAGGTAAGCTATGACATTACATGGATTGAAAGTGTTAGTGACAAGGCCTAAACCACAAGGAGAAGAGCTTTGTGCTAAGATTCGTGCAGAAGGAGGTCGCGCAGTTTATTTTCCTGTCATGGATATTCTTCCTCCTGAAAATAGAAAAAAAATTAAACAAGACATCGCAAGATTAGCTGAATACGATATAGTGTTATTTGTAAGTCTGCATGCGGTTTTGCAAAGTCAGGATTTAATTCATGCTTTATGGCCAGTATTTCCTTCTCATGTACAAGTGATGGCCATAGGTAAAAAAACAGCAGATGCACTAAATGTTTTACACTTACCCAGGATAGCTTATTACCCGCAAGATCACTGGAATAGCGAAGCTTTGTTGGCATCACCTGTGCTTTTAGATGTGCAAGGGAAAAAAATCGCTATCATTCGAGGTGAAACAGGGCGTGAAGAGCTAGCAGATGAGTTAAGCCGACGTGGCGCACACGTTGATAATATGATAGCGTATCGTCGAGTTATATCGAAAATAGATGTGCAACCCTACAAAAAATTAATAGATGCACACCAAATAGACATTATCATTTGTACTTCAAATGAAATATTACAAAATCTAACAAGTTTGTTAGCTGTACAATCGGTGCCTTTGTTGGTGATTAGTGAAAGAATGCTTTGTTTCGCCAAAAAACTCGGTTTTACCAATCTTTATTTAGCAAACAATGCTAGTCATGATGCTATTATATCTGAACTTGTTAAGCGTGAGGATCAACTATGTCAAACGAAGAAGACAAAAACATAATAATCGATCAAGGAACTCCACCAAGCACTAGGGTAAGTCGTAAATTATTCGTGCTCTTTGGTGTATTGATAGTCATTGGTATGATTGGATATGTCGTTTATTCTCAGTTCATCAGTGTCATGCTAGCATCTTTTTCTCATGAAGCACAAAAAATGGAGCGCATGCAAGCGACACTGACTGGGTTAGACGCTATGACTCAAGCACAGCAAAAAACATTACAAGCTTTAACAGAGGATTTTAATCAATTAAAACAAAATGTGGCAAATTCAGAACAAAATCCATCACGTAATAAAAATATTTGGCAGGCGGAAGAGGTGCGTTATGCAGTGAGACTTGCCAATGTTAATTTACAATTCAGGCAACATATTTCTTCAGCCTTAGCTTTGCTTAAGCTTGCAGATCAAGATATTCGTGATATGACCGACTCAAGTTTCGCAGAAGTGCGTAAAGCATTAGCTGCTGATATCATGGAGCTACAAAGCATCAAAGAAGTCGATACGACAGGAATATATATGCGTTTGCTTGCATTGAACAATAAAGTCGAACAGCTGCCTTTGATGAATAAACCTGTTCTCACATCCGAGCAAAATAAAACAACTCCATCAGCAGAAAATTTACCATGGTGGCGAAAAGGTTTGAATCAGAGTTTAGAAAGCTTGCGTAAGTTAGTCGTCGTACGTTATAACGCATCTGGCAAAGTTCCATTAATTCCACCTGATCAACAAGCTTATCTTTATCAAAATTGGCATTTAGCTTTATCGCACGCAATGACAGCGCTTTTGCAAGGTGAGTCTGAAATTTATCGTTCCAGTTTGCAGCAAGTAATAACTTGGGTCAATGAATACGCCATGCCAGATACGCCGGTAGTGAATGCATTTTTAGCTGAATTAAGTCAATTGCAAGCAATCGATATTCATCCAGCAATGCCCAGTGTTTCACGTTCCCTACAAGCAGTTGAAGCATTGACAGTTTCTTAAGAGAGGTTGGTTTATGTGGCGTTTTATTTGGCTGTTAATTGTTTTTATGGCATCAGTGTGGTTGGGTTTGCAAATTGCAAAAGATCCAGGTATAGCGTTTTTTTCTTATAGACAATGGTCTGTTGAAATGCCGCTGTGGTTTGCGACTGTTTTATTCATAGCGATGGTACTCATTTTATATTTCATCACTACATTTATAGATGACGCTAGTAACTTAGTTTATCGCTTCAAAAGTTGGTTGCACTGGCGACGTAAACATCATGCCTACAGCAAAACGAATCGCGGTTTAATGCAGTTAGTCGAAGGTCATTTTAAAAATGCTGAGCATGATTTATTAGAAGGTTTACCGAAATCAGAAGCTGCTTTAGTGAATTATATTGCGCTTGCTAAAGCTGCTCATGAACAAGCGGCATTTGACAGACGTGATACTTATTTACGAAAAGCGCATGCATTAGCACCAGATGCCGAAGTGGTTATAGGTATTACGCAAGCGCAATTACAAATGAAACAAGGTCAGTTAGAACAAGCTTTTGCAACACTTAAACATTTAAAAACCTTAGTACCTAAACATGCTTTAGTCTTAAAATTATTAGAGCGTGTGTATGTGCACTTGAGCGATTGGCAAGGTTTGTTATCATTGTTACCTAGTTTGTATAAAGCCGGGGTTGTGGATCGAGAACAATGCATAATGTTAGAAAAGAAAACTTATGAAGAAATTTTAAAATCATTCAATGCTCGAGAGTCAGCATTAAGTGCTTTACATGAATTATGGGCGACTATTCCGCGTAAATTCCAAAAAGATCCAGGCGTCATCGCTTGTTACGCTAAACAATTATTAAATTATCCGGATGATGGGCAAGAAATCGAATTATTAATTTATAAAACACTTAAAAAATCGTGGAACAAAACTCTTGCCCAAATTTATGGAATAGTTAAAACCACCGATCCTAAGAAACAATTGGCCCACGCAGAAACTTTATTACAAATTTATCCTAATGAAGCAGTATTATTATTATCATTGGGAAGAATTTGTGTGCGTAGTCAGTTATGGGGTAAAGCACGAAGTTATTTTCAAGAAAGCTTAAATCTTGAAGCTCAAGCTGAAACATTTGCTGAATATGGCAAATTGTTAGAGCATTTAGGCGACTCCACTGCAGCAATGGAAAGTTATAGGGATGGATTAAGTTTGGTATAGTAAATCATGTATGTTTATCCATAATAAAATCTAAAAATAAGCTGAAAAATTGCTCCTACATCAGCTATAACAAAACACGTGATAAGAGCAATCATGGC
Organism: uncultured Coxiellaceae bacterium; assembly: GCA_964533645.1. Classification (GTDB taxonomy): domain Bacteria; phylum Pseudomonadota; class Gammaproteobacteria; order DSM-16500; family DSM-16500; genus JABDBK01. The sequence continues at coordinate 23,846 of CAZHMQ010000011.1, read as the reverse complement.
ATAAGGAAATAAAAATAAAAGTTCATTTTTTTCAAAATAAATATTTTGTCCTAATAGCAAAGTTAAGAAGAGAGTTGCTGGGATAAAATAACGTCCTTGTACGCCCTCGATGACGTATGCTGCTACGGGTGTCCATATAATATATTGGCTCAAAAAAATTAAAAAAATTGTTCCTAAAAATAGGATGAGTATCATTAATTTTGATTTGAGTGCTAAATCATTTTTAAGATGGAGTCCAATAATTAGGAGAATTCCATAATAAAAAATTTTATAACATGCTAAAGGCAGAAGTGTGTCTAGCCATCCCAGAATTCCGATAAAACTTTTATAATAAAATTCTGCACGAGATACATAAGTTTGCCAGATAAGATTTGGAATCGAAGTCATATGATTCATGAGATAATCTATTTGTTTGGTAACATCAACACCTACCTGGAAGTTCATATTTATGATAGGTTTGATAATGAAATGCCATTTTGCTACAAAAAAACAGGCTATCAAAGATGTAAGTATACTCGTGATAAAAATTTTTTTGTTCTCAATAAAAACCGCCGGGAAAATAAAAATTAATGGTACATAAGGAGGTTTGTTAGATGCAACAGTAGTAATGAAAAACAAAAAAAGCAACATAATCATGAAAGCGGACTTATCATTGGTTTTTTTATCTAAATACACATTCATCATGGCAACAGCCAGCGCACTATATGCAATAATAATGGCATCTTGTGAAACAGAAGCAAATTGATATAGCGTCATGGGCATGAGTAACAATGCAAAAGCTAAATACTTTCCCCGACTGATGTATTTTATAGCTAATGTAACTAACAACAGAGCGACTAAAGCATTTGCTAATCGACTCGTATAATACGAGGCAACAACATTATTTGATATAGTTTTGTAAATTAAAAATCCTAGCGCTCCAGGTAAATATGTTAATGGTGAGTAAAGTGCTGTATTCGAAAAAGGTACAAATGTTTTATCTTGATTCAATGTTAATGAAGCAAGTTGGGCGTGGGTTCCCGATATGAGATCCATGTTGTTTTCAGAATGAAAGGGAATTCTATTTAATCCAATATTAGAGGAAAAAGTAACAATACCTGTGGGAATATCTCCTCCAGCATCCTGTGCGTCTTTTTTATAGCTTACAAGGTCTCCCTGTGCGATTTGTACCAATCTATAAAAATGGTTGTTTTCATCGGGCGATTGAAAAGGTGGTGTAAGAAAAACCAAACAAAGCACGATAGGTAATGCAATGATAAAATATATTTTATGTAACGATGTGTATAATGATGTTGATAAATTTAAAGAATAACGATAAATCATAAAAAATACTCTTAATGATGTGTTTTTACATTTCAATTAAGCTACCTTGGTTCTTTGTTGTATCGTTTGCTTTTGAGCAAGAGGTGGATTTTGAAGCAAGTGTTTTTGTAAAAATTTCTTCTACCTCCTCCATGCGTTCTGCTTCAATTAAAAATTGATAGGCAAACATGGGCGGCCAGAGGCGTGCTAAAAACGAACATATACGATTGAGGATTCGAAGCATAAATGTATCCCCTATCATATCGATAATCGGTGGTCCAAAATAATGAATCTTAGAAATGCGAAAGCCTGCATGAATAAGTAATTTTTTGAAAGAATAAATCGTAAACAATCTTTTATGAGTTAAATCTAAGATTCCACGCTTCCCAAAGTTAAATTGTCCTAACAATAAGCTAAACCGAGTTAAAAAGAATGCTATGTTTCCCGTGCTTGCATAAAAACGACCGTGCGGTTTTAATATCTTAAAAATTCTTTTAGCAGAAACTTCGGGTTGGGACAAATGTTCAATCACATCAAGTGCTAATACACAATCAAATGTTTTATGACCTAATGCTACCGAAAAATCATCATCCAAATGCATGGCCATTGGGATTGCGTTACCTGATAAGGTCGGTTTTTTCAAATCTACGCAAATCGTTTGATTAACTTTTTCAGCCAAAAGAGCTGATAATTCTCCTTCATTTGCCCCTAAATCAATAAGAGACCAATCTTTTTTCCATTCTAATTTAAGAATGAATTGGTGCAGAGTATCATCCGTCTTTTTAAGACGATAATTGGGAGCTTCAAAAAGCCCGAAGTCAAAATTAGGTTCATAAAAAAGACCGAGTTGTACTAAACGAAACTTAATAACTGACCTTATACAATTCCATATATGTTTTAATCCATTGACATGACAAATTTCATTATCGTAATGAGAAGGCATGGCAACTTCTACAATTTGAGATTTTGTTGCAATCAATTGAATGATGATTTCTGTGTCAAAATGAAAGTCATCTGAATTATATAAAAATGGGATTTTAGAAAAAATTGAAACTTTATAACCTCGATAACCTGTATGGAATTCTGATAAATGCGTGCCTAACATGCTATTCTCAAAGGAAGTGAGAAGTTGATTTCCAATCCACTTATAAAATGGCATGTGACTTTTGAGCGCTTGCCATTTCATCAGCATTCTTGATGCAAAAACTGCATCAGTTTCCTCTGATTGACTAAATTTATTAATTATTTCTACGATCATCTCAGGTGCATATTGACCATCGCCATTAAGTAAAATGACATAGTCAAAATTTTTCTTCATGGCATACAAATAACCTAGTTTTTGATTGCCACCATAGCCACGATTATAAGGCGTATGATAAACGTTAAAGTTATGTAAGTTGAGGTTTATGCCAGAATTAATAGCAGTTTGTACGGTATTGTCTTGCGAGGAATCATCAATCAAATATATTTCGGCTAAGTGATAATGAAGTTCCGAAGGAATTCTTGATAAAACTTCCGGAATAAAGCGTTGTGCATTGTAAGAAATAATAAAGATGGCTACTTTCTTTTGTTGCAAAAAGGCAACGGCTTTATTTATTTCTGAAGATCTTTGTGAATGATCTGCGTTGTTATCCAATAACATACGTATTTTCATTTATAAACATGCGATTAATTCCATATATCCCTATGCCATGCGCATTAACCACATCATACACTATTAGCGCTGATGTAAAAACGCCAGTTTTGGGTAGGGATTAATGAATCATCAAAATGAAGAAAAGTTGCACATTTTTCTGCAATCTTTATAATGGGGGCTTATAAAAACCGGATATTTTTGTGAAACCAACATCCTACAATATTATCTTTGCCGGTACGCCGCAATTTTCAGTGGCTGCTCTAGCGGCACTTATTCAATCACCTCATAAGGTGGTTGCTGTTTATACACAGCCCGATAGACCTTCTGGTCGTGGTCGAAAACTGACAGCAAGTCCTGTAAAAGAAGAGGCATTAAAACATCATTTGCCAGTCTATCAGCCACAAAGTTTAAAAAATTCTGAGGAACAACAAAGAGTTATAGATATTAAAGCGGATCTCATGGTAGTGGTCGCTTATGGATTAATCTTGCCAAAAGCCGTGCTACAAGCGCCCCGTCTAGGCTGCATAAATATTCATGCTTCTTTATTGCCGCGTTGGCGTGGGGCAGCTCCCATTCAGCGTGCTATTGCGGAAGGCGATGCCGAAACGGGTATTACTATTATGCAAATGGATGAGGGCTTAGATACTGGCGCTATGCTTTATAAAGCGTACTGTCCAATTGAGCAAAATGACACCAGTGAAACGCTGCATAACCATTTATCGCAGCTGGGAGCTGATGCGTTGTTACATACGTTGGCGCATTTAACTTCCATCAAACCAGAGCTGCAAAATCATGGTCTTGCCACCTATGCTCATAAAATCACCAAAGAGGAGGCTGACATTGATTGGACGCTTCCCGCTGATAAGATTGCTAGGGAAATACGTGGATTTAATCCTTGGCCTATTATGTACACGCACTCGGGAGATAAGGTGATACGAATTTGGCAAGCAAGCGTGATCGAAAAAACGGATTTTCGAGCTGAACCCGGTGAAATTATCATGTCAGATAGTCATGGAATCGATGTGGCAACAGGAAAAAATATATTACGCATAGAAAAATTACAATTGCCCGGTGGTCGTGTTTTATTAGCATCGGATGTTGTTCATGCAAAACATGCTGAATTAAGTGTTTCGAATAAGTTAGGTAAGTGATGAATTTAAGAGCTCTTGCGGCAAAAGCTATTTATAAAGTCTTGACAGATGGACGTTCATTATCAGATGCGTTATCTGAGGTATTAACACAATGTCGCGATGCTAGAGATCAAGCTTTTGTACAAGCATTGTGTTTTGGAGTCTGCAGACGCTTTTTTTATCTGGACGATATACTTCAAGCTTTGCTTGAAAAACCACTGAAAGATAAAGACCAAGATATTTATGCTTTGCTCTTAGTGGGTTTATTTCAATTAAGTGATATGCGAGTCCCTGCACATGCAGCGGTTGCTGAAACTGTTGCAGCTGCCGATGTATTGAAAAAATCCTGGGCGAAAAATTTAATCAATGCAGTGTTAAGAAATTATCAACGGCTAGAAGATGAACTCAAACTTAAGTTAAGTAAAGAAGCCTATTATGATCATCCCCAATGGATGATGGAAAAGTTTAAACAGGATTGGCCCAATGATTGGAAAGCTATTATCGCAGCGAATAATCAACATCCACCTTTCTCGTTGCGCGTGAATCAGAGACGTATTTCAAGAGAAGCTTATCTTGACTTACTAGCTCAAAAAAACATCATAGCTGAGACCATTCCTGAAACTTTGACTGGGATAACCTTAGAACAGCCTTTAAATGTACAACATGTGCCCGGGTTTGCTGCAGGTGATGTTTCAGTGCAAGATGGTGCGGCCCAACTCGCAGCTCAATTGCTCAAACTTGAGCCAGGTCAGCGGGTATTAGATGCCTGTAGCGCGCCCGGCGGAAAAGCAGCACATATACTTGAAATGCAAGCCGATATAGAATTGATTGCTATCGATAATCATGCGGAACGATTGAAGTCGGTTTCTGAAACCATGCAGCGTTTAGGATTATCTGCAAAAATTATCTGTGCAGATGCATCTAAACCCGTAGACTGGTGGGATGGTCGTTTATTCGACCGCATTTTGTTAGACGCACCTTGTTCAGCAAGCGGGGTGATTCGACGTCATCCAGATATTAAATTATTGCGTCGTGAAGAAGATGTTAAAAAATTAGTTCCGTTGCAAAAATTACTCATTAACACTTTATGGGATGTGTTAAAGCCTGGTGGTTTATTGGTGTATGCGACGTGTTCAGTTTTTGCAGAAGAAAATGCAGAAGTATTGTTAACATTTTTACAAGAACATGCAGATGCCAAAGAAGAAAAGATTCAAGCAGTATTTGGAAAAGACTGTAATGTGGGTAAACAACAGTTACCTGCCATGTTAGGTATGGATGGTTTTTATTATGGTTGCTTAAGAAAAAAGGTGGAGCTATGCGTATAGAATATGACGTAAAACTAGACTTTAAAGATGTGTTAATTCGACCCAAACGTAGTGTATTGACATCGCGTGCTGAAGTTTCATTGCTGCGTGAATTTAAATTCAAGCACTCGGGTGTGAAATGGCAAGGCGTGCCCATTATTGCCGCCAATATGGATCATACGGGTACGTTTAACATGGCGAAAGCTTTGTCCGAGCATCAATTATTAACCGCCATGGATAAGTTTGCAACTAAGGAGGAATGGCAAAGTTTTGCAACATCGAATCCTGATGTGATTCCTTCTTGTTTTGTGTCGATTGGTACTTCCGATCATGATTTTGAAAGGCTACAAGAAGTGCTTAAAGTCACTGATGTTGCTATGATTTGTTTAGACGTAGCGAATGGTTATACAGAACGTTTTGTAGATACCTTAAAACGTATTCGTGATGCCTATCCTGATAAGGTTTTGATGGCAGGTAATGTTGTCACAGGCGAAATGGTCGAAGAATTGATTTTATCCGGCGCTGATATGGTAAAAATTGGCATAGGTCCAGGATCCGTTTGTACTACGCGTGAAAAAACAGGCGTGGGCTACCCGCAATTATCTGCCATTATTGAATGCGCGGATGCTGGTCATGGTTTAGGTGGTCATGTCGCTGCTGATGGTGGTTGTACTTCACCAGGGGATGTCGCAAAAGCTTTTGCAGCCGGTGCTGATTTCGTCATGTTAGGTGGTATGTTATCCGGTCATGATGAGTGTTTGGGCGATGTGATTGAAGAAGATGGCCGACGTTTTAAGCGTTTCTATGGCATGAGTTCTGCTGAAGCGATGGAAAAATATTTTGGTAGTGTGGCTGAGTATCGTGCGAGCGAAGGTCGTTCTGTAAATGTACCTTATCGAGGACCTGTGAATAATACGGTGTTAGATATTTTAGGCGGTATTCGATCGACGTGTACTTATGTCGGTGCGCATCGGTTAAAAGAATTATCGAAGCGCACGACATTTATTCGTGTATCACAGCAATTGAATGAAGTGTTTGCGTCGTATACCAAAAAATAATAGCAAAATGATGGGCACGCTGCGCTTTGCCCACCCTACTCAAAATAAAAAAATTAAAGAGGATATGGTATGCAAAAAAAATTAATTATAGCTGTTTCATGTCTTACCTTAACCCTAAACTTAGCACACGCCTCATCTTACTTCGGACTTTCTTCGGGTGTTTTAGTCAATACAAGTGATAACGTTGGGGCACATGGCACTGATGTTAGCAATTTTCGTGGTATGCCATTAACACTATCTGTGGGTTATGGTTTTGACGTGAATAGTACATTTTCACTAGGGGGTGAAGCATTTTTTACACCTACCACGGGTAAATTAAATAGTTCATACGGAAATTATCTTTCCACCACTTATGGGTATGGTTTAAGTTTTATTCCAGGCATACAGTTAAGCGAGCATACGGTAGCTTATGCTCGTTTAGGATGGATAGGCACGCATTTTCAAAATCAAAGCAGTAATGCGAATGGCGGGCAATTCGGTTTAGGTTTAAAAACCAGTGTGACCCAAAATTGGGATGCTCGTGTTGAATATGATATTGCAAGTTATGAAATTGATAAAACATGGCATGATAGATGGAATCCTTTTCATAGCAGGACTTCAACGATTAGAGCAGATCAGTTTATGTTTGGGGCGGTTTATCGGTTTATCTAAGCCGTTCGCTCTGGGGGTGGCAGGGTTGTTTTGTCTTCGTTGTATTGACATGCACAGGTCTCCCTGTAACTCATTGATTGATCAAATATTGTAGGGACATATTCATCCAGCTGAGATGCTTTAAATTTGCGCAAAACCCCTTGATTTTATGATATAATTATCTTAATTAAAAGGAGGTTTTACATGTCCTTCTCTGGTCCTTTATCAAAAATTAAAATGTATTCAGCCATGATTAATGCTAAATCAGCAGGTCCAGGATCGTCAAACCTCGATTATTTAGATCAGATTTATTCCCAAGGATTACTCCTCTCCATCTCTGAAGAAAAAGATAAAGCTAAAGTTATGCCTGAAGCATTGCTATCAGTTTTAAATGAACTTAAAGATATAAAACAACCCGCAATTGATGACGAAAAACTTAATGCAAGATTTCGGGACTATAAATCAACATTTGAAGACCAAAAAACCTTCGAGGATAATTTAGATTCTACTAAAGAATATTTAGATCTTTTATTAAATTTGCATCTATTAATTGATATTTATAAAAAAGCTTCAGGGGGCAAGTTAGAAGAAGTTTTTTTGAAGCTAACGACTGACGATTTAACTTTATTGCAAAAAAAATTAAGGGTGGCTTGTAATATTTTTACGTCTGACATTAACACTCTATGTAAGCAAAGTGGTGCTTTGCGCTCCATGGGGGACAATATTAGCGCTTGTGAACAAGTATGCGAAAAGATTCTTATGGAAAGAGGAGAGGCTCATAAACAAGTTGCAGAAAAACAAGCAGTGAATCTTGAACAAATGCTGATTGTAAATCTTAGTTCTAACCCTAAAGGAGAAGATTTGCAAACTTATTATGGAGGGATTCTTTCTGAGTTTGATGCATTAAGAGGGTATGAGTTTGCAGCGAGAGATAGCTATTTTAGTACTCTAGACCATAAAAGTACTGAGCATATTTATAATGTACGTAACGTTCTTGGAACTAGAATGCCTCAGTCTCCTTACAGGGATGCAATTCTTGAAGTAATGGATCATTATTTGAAGGATAGTAAATCAGATTTTACAAGTTTTCATGAACAGCAGTCAATCAAGACTTTTTATGGAATTGCAGATCAATATTATAATAATGCTGATAAATTTGAAAATTTTGATCTAGAGACATATCTTTTTATTCCTGGTAATTCTAAGCTTTCTAAAAAACAAAAGGAACTGTTGGGTAAGAAAGCTGAAGGTGTTACGAAGACACAAGTAGAAGGTAAAGATGGAAGCGATAATAAATCTGAGTCGAAGCTAAATATTTATAGCTTATGCAAGAAAATTAAAGAGTTATCACTGCAAGAAGAACAAGATCCTGAAAAAAAGTCCATCATTATTTTAAAGAAACATATCCTGCATTTAATATTGCCTTATATAGAAAAACGCCTTGAGGATCGTACTTGGGAAAAAACGTTTCAGGGCGGTGGTTTACAGAGATTACATGCTTTTATGATTGCATTACATAATGCTGAAAATAAGGTAGACCTTGCTGAAGCATTAAGGATTTTGACATCAGGTAAGGAATCCTTAATAGCAGTGCTTCCTGCCATAGAGCTGTTAACAACTGATATGAATCCTCAAGCTTCTATTCAAAAAGGTTTATTCCAAAGGTTTTCTTCAGCTATAAACGATAGGCTTAATGAAGCTATTGAAAAAGTAGAAAGTAAGAAAAAGGCCGTGCCGAGGCCCCGTCCTCAAGGAAAGAGAAAGTAAAGTTCTATTCGGTTATCTGACTATCCTCTCTATTTATGAAGAAATGACAATCATGTTTAGATAAAACTTGTGTAGCAAATGTAGTTTCTATACCATCTTTCGAATGTCGGAAACATCACCCATGGAGGAATAGTTTTGTGAAAGCCATAAAAATAGCAGCAACCTTAGTCGTTACAACTCTAAGTAGTCTTGCTTTTGCAGACATTCCCGTCGCAAGAGGAAGTTATGCAGATGTTAACGTAGGTTATAGCAAAATAGTGAATTCAGATGTCGTAGATAATGTCACGGGTTTAGGTTTGAACGTTAATTTAGGTTATAAGATGATGCCGTTTTTCGCTGTGGAAATAGGCTATACGACTTATGGGGCTTCAAAGAGTAGTTTTACCGGTGCGAATGCAATCGATGCAGCCATTAAAGGCATACTACCCTTTCAAGAAGTGGGCGTAGAACTTTTTGCAAAGCTTGGCCCTGATTATGTCAATAACAGCAAAGTTCCTGACGATATTTCACCTAATGCTACCAATGTATATTATGCCGTAGGCGGAGCTTATGCGATGAATCCTAGTATGTTGATAGTCTTGCAGTATGCTCAGGCGGCTGGCAATAGCAATACGGGTAATTTCCAGTTGTTTTCTATAGGCGCGAGTTATATTTTTTAAATTTTATAACGCATTGATTTTTATAAAATTAGTTAAAGAATGCTTGATATAGTACTATTTTATGGTACTATGCTATAATGAATAAAAAACATAAAAAAACATTACAACAAATTTTTCAACATCCCGTTCAATCAGGCATTGTTTGGCGGGATATTGAGGCTATGCTTAAGGCGTTAGGTGCTGAAGTATCAGAAGGTAGCGGTTCACGAGTAAGAATTGTTTTAAATGGTGTGCGCGCTGTCTTTCATCGGCCTCATCCGCAGAAAGAAACAGATAAAGGTGCAATCATGTCGATGAGACGATTTTTGAAAGAAGGGGGTGTGGAATGTTAATATATAAAAACTATATAGGGCATGTTGAATTTGATAGTGAGGCAGACCTTTTTCACGGTGAAATTATTAATACGCGTGATGTTATTACTTTTCAAGGAAAAACAGTTGCTGAAATAAAAAAAGCTTTTCGTGAATCCATCGATGATTATCTTGCTTTTTGTAAAGAACGTCATGAACAACCGGATAAGCCTTTTTCGGGTAAGTTCAATTTGCGTATTGAACCCGAATTGCATAGACAAGTTTACATTGTAGCTAAACAACATAAAGTTAGCTTAAATCAGTGGATAACAGAAGCCATTAAACATCATATTCAAGAATAAATCTTAATTAACCATCGCGAAATATCTTGCGCCTCTTCACTGCATACGGAATGTGCCATGGCATATTCTTTCCAGGTGACGGGGTAGCCCGCTTTGGTTAGCACATCAGCTGTGATTTGCCCAAGCATGCAGGGTACAACAAGGTCTTGGTTGCCATGCGCAATAAATAGAGGTAAAGATTTGTTCCCAACAATTTGATCGGCATTTGGCAAAAAGCCTGATAACGCAATGACACCCGCTAAGGGTTCTGGATAACTTAATCCTGTGCTTAGTGCTATGACGGAGCCTTGTGAAAAGCCTGCCAATACTATGTTTTTACTGGGTATGCCTAAACTTTTTTCGTGCTCAATCAAGTTATGAACCATGTTAACCGACGTAGATATACCTTCTTCGTCTATGCGTTGATTGATATGCATGGAATAAATATCAAACCAGGCGCGCATGGGAAAACCATTATTAATAGTAACGGGTCGAATAGGTGCATGTGGAAAAATAAAACGTAATGGTAGAGATGCTGGAAGCTTAAGTTCCGGTACAATAGGTTCAAAATCATGCCCATCAGCACCTAGTCCATGCAACCAAATGACACTGCCTAGAGTGGGGAGTGTGGGTGTTAGCTCTATGCTATTGATATTATTGGTTTTTTGATAGGTCATCATAGGGTATTCCAAGGTATAAACGTTAAATGACTATTGCTCAATGAGGCTAACCATAGTAATCTTTTGTAACGATTATGCAAGTAGTTAATCTGCTAAGTATATATACTAGGGCTCTAGGGCTGGCAATGTTAGTTATACGTCTGTTTAAATATTGAGAGGAATTGAGAATTATGAAGCGTACATACAAATCTATGATGGGTGTGACATTATTAGAAATCATGTTAGTGCTTGCTATTGCGGCCTTGGTTATTGTGATGTCTATTCGGTTTTATCAATCGGCATCGACTAGCAATAAAGTCAATGCTGCGGTGAGTCAGATACAAGGCATTGTCGCCGCTGTTGAAAATTATGCAAATGCTAATAGTGGAAGTTATGCTGTAGATAATACTAAGTTAGCTCCCTATTTGCCTGGTGGTAGTTCAACTGTAAATAACCCATGGGGCGCAACTGTTACCATTTCTGGGACTGCGGGTGCATCTACCTATACGATTACTTATGGTACCGCTATCGAAAAAAACGCTTGTGATATGCTTACCGGCAATCTAAAAAATAGTGCTAAACTTAGTTTAGGCGGAGATTGCAAAACCGTAACAGTCACCATATAAAATATCTTTCGGTAACTCATTGCCCTCGATAAAACCTATCGAGGGCAATTCATTTTTAATACCTGTACTGCTCTGGCTTGTAAGGTCCATCGACAGAAAGATGCAAATACTTCGCTTGTTCTTCAGTTAAACGAGTCAGTTTCACGCCCAATTTTTCAATATGTAAACGCGCAACCATTTCATCTAAATGTTTAGGAAGTATATGTACACCTATAGGATACTTATCATTGTGCTGCCACAATTCAATTTGCGCTAATACTTGATTCGTAAATGAAGTCGACATCACAAAACTTGGGTGACCTGTTGCACAACCTAGATTTACTAAACGACCTTCGGCCAATAATATAATACGTCTGCCATTCGGTAGTATAATATGATCCACTTGGGGTTTGATGTTTTCCCAGGGGTATTTGCGCATAGCTGCCACATCGATTTCAGAATCGAAGTGACCAATATTACAAACGATCGCTTCATCTTGCATTTTTAATAAATGCGCTTCAGTGATCACGTGAAAATTACCGGTGGCCGTCACAAAAATATTGGCAAGTGAGGCAGCATCATCCATAGTGACCACGCGATAACCTTCCATAGAAGCTTGTAGCGCGCAAATAGGGTCGATTTCAGTGATCCAAACAGTAGCGCCAAGCGAGCGTAAGGATTGAGCGCAGCCTTTACCTACATCGCCATAACCACAAACAACCGCAATTTTGCCCGCAATCATGACATCGGTTGCACGTTTGATACCATCAATTAGTGATTCACGGCATCCGTATAAATTATCGAATTTAGATTTGGTAACGGAATCGTTGACGTTAATCGCTGGAACTTTAAGCGTGCCGGCTTTATACATTTCATATAAACGATGTACACCTGTGGTTGTTTCTTCAGAAATACCTTTAATATTTTTTAGGATCTCAGGATATTTTTCGTGGAGAAGAAGAGTAAGATCACCGCCATCATCTAATACCATGTTGGGTTCCCAACCGTTTGGACCACGAATAGTTTGCTCTATACACCACCCGTATTCCTCCTCTGTCTCACCTTTCCAGGCAAATACGGGAATCCCTGCCGCTGCAATAGCAGCCGCCGCATGGTCTTGGGTTGAGAAAATATTGCAAGAAGACCAACGAACCTCAGCGCCTAAATCCAGTAATGTTTCGATTAACACAGCAGTTTGCACTGTCATATGTAAACAGCCTGCAATACGCGCGCCTTTTAGTGGATTTTTACCTTTATATTTACTGCGTAATGCCATGAGTCCTGGCATTTCTTTTTCAGCAATGCTTATTTCTTTGCGGCCCCAGGAAGCGAGGGTCATATCAGAAACTTTTGAATCCATGGTGCTAACCTCTTCTATTGATTGTGCGTGCATAGTACGTCTCCGTTCAGTTTAGCGGCTTTGCGAAGCGCATCAGCCTTATCGGTTTTTTCCCAGCTAACATTAATGTCTTCACGACCAAAATGACCATAGCTAGCTGTTTGACGATAAATAGGTTTAAGCAAATCCAACATTTTGATAATGCCATAAGGGCGCAAATCAAAGTGTTCGCGTATGAGTTGTGTAATTTTTTTATCAGAAATTTTTCCGGTACCAAACGTATCCACAAAAATGGAAATCGGTTCAGCAACACCGATGGCATAGGAGACTTGAATTTCACAGCGATGCGCAATGCCGGCAGCCACAATATTCTTAGCTACATAACGTGCTGCATAGGCTGCTGAGCGATCGACTTTAGAAGGATCTTTTCCTGAGAAACAACCGCCGCCATGGCGCGCCATGCCGCCATAAGAATCCACAATGATTTTTCGACCCGTCAATCCGCAATCGCCTAAAGGCCCACCAATGACAAAACGGCCGGTTGGATTAACGTAGAATTTGGTATTTTTATCAATCCATTCAGAGGGAAGAACAGGCTTGATGATTTGTTCAATGACGGCTTCAACTAAGTGATTTTGTTCGACATCGGGATCATGTTGGGTGGAAAGTACAACAGCAGTAATCCCTACAGGTTTGTCATCGACATAACGAAAAGTGATTTGGCTTTTTGCATCTGGACGTAACCATCCAAGTACATCTTCTTTGCGCAACTCAGCTTGACGTTTGACTAATTCATGTGCGTAATAAATGGGCGCTGGCATCAGTACGCTGGTTTCATTGCTAGCATAACCAAACATTAAACCTTGATCGCCGGCACCTTGTTGTTCATTAATAACTCTATCTACACCTTGAGCAATATCTTGAGATTGTTTGCCAATGGCAGACATGACTGCGCAGGATTCCCAATCGAAACCCATAGCAGAGCTATTATAGCCAATATCTTTAATGACTTGACGGGTGAGTTGTTCAATGTCAACCCAAGCAGAAGTGGTAATTTCACCACCGACTAACACCATTCCAGTTTTAACAAAGGTTTCGCATGCGACACGCGCCATTTTATCTTGAGCAAGAATTGCGTCTAAAATAGCATCAGATATTTGATCCGCAATTTTATCGGGATGTCCTTCAGATACAGACTCCGAGGTAAATAAGAATTCTTTTTGCATAGTTCGTCCTGATTATTTTGTGCACAAAATGTAAAATAAAGTTAGCCCTGCATCATACGCATTTTCTTGACAAGATTCACGGAGTTTTTTGCAGAGAACTATAGAGACTTCTTTGCACACACCTACAAAAAAGGTATTATCCACACACATAAAACTAACTGGGGGATTAAGCAATGCCTTCTCGTCGCGATAATGCAAATGCTATTCGTTTTTTAAGCATGGATGCTGTGCAAAAAGCTAACTCTGGGCATCCTGGCATGCCTATGGGGATGGCAGATATTGCAGAAGTTCTATGGAATGATTTTGTACAGCACAATCCAACGAATCCACATTGGCTAAATCGAGATAGATTTGTATTATCCAATGGCCATGGTTGTATGTTGTTGTATGCATTATTGCATTTGACGGGTTACGCTTTAAGCATTGAAGATCTTAAGCAATTTCGCCAACTCCATTCCAAAACCCCAGGTCATCCTGAGTATAGTGAAACTCCCGGTATTGAAACGACAACCGGTCCACTAGGTCAAGGCCTCGCCAATGCCGTAGGTATGGCTATGGCAGAAATGCATTTGGCAAAACAATTTAACCGCGAGGGTTTTCCCATTATTGATCATTACACCTATGCCTTTGTGGGCGATGGTTGTTTGATGGAAGGCATTTCACACGAAGCTTGCTCCCTCGCAGGTACTTATGGCTTGGGTAAACTGATTGTTTTTTATGACGACAATGAAATTTCTATCGATGGTCATGTGGCTGGATGGTTTACGGACAACACTCCATTACGCTTTGAAAGTTATGGTTGGCATGTTGTGCCTAATATTGATGGTCATGATGCAGAAGCGGTAAAAAAGGCTATTATTGCATCGCAATCTGTGAAAGATAAGCCTAGCATTATTTGTTGCAGAACGCGCATAGGGTTTGGTGCACCCAATCTTGTAGGCACCTCAAAAACCCACGGTGCGCCTTTGGGTGATACTGAGATTGCTGCTGCACGAGTCTCGCTTAACTGGCCATATGCGCCTTTTGAAGTTCCTGCCGAGATCTATAAAGCTTGGGATGCGCGTGATAAGGGTCAAAAGACTGAAAATCAATGGAATACACTGTTTGCAGCTTATCAAAAAGCCTATCCAGAACTCGCCAATGATTTATTACGACGCTTAGAAAAACGCTTACCAGCCGATTGGTTACATGTTGCGAATGCTTTAGTGCAAGAAATGCATGAGAAAAAAGCAACCATGGCGACACGGAAAGCATCACAAATTTGTATTAATCATTTTACCAAAACATTACCCGAACTCATGGGCGGTTCAGCGGATTTATCGGAATCTAATCTGACGCATTGGGAAGGTGTGAAACCTTTTTCTAAGGAAGTGCCTGAGGGCCAATATATTCATTATGGTGTGCGTGAATTCGGTATGTCTGCGATCATGAATGGCTTAGCCTTGTATGGCGCGTTATTACCTTTTGGCGGAACATTTTTAACCTTTTCCGATTATGCGCGTAATGCGGTGCGCTTAGCCGCCATGATGCAAGCCCATACCATTTTTATCTATACGCACGACTCCATTGGTTTAGGTGAAGATGGACCCACGCATCAATCCATTGAACACGGACCTAGCTTACGAATGATTCCAGGTCTATCGGTATGGCGCCCATGTGATGGTGTAGAGACGGCCTATGCATGGCAAAAAGCGATAGAGCATCTAGGGCCAACATGTTTATTGCTTTCAAGGCAAAATCTTCCTCACCAAGAGCGTGATGCAAAGACATTAGCTAATATTGGCAGAGGTGCTTATATTTTAAAGGATTGCAATGGACAGCCCGAAATGATTATGATGGCAACCGGTTCTGAAGTGGCGCTTGCAGTAGATGCAGCAAAGCTACTTATGGATGCAGGAATACACGTACGCGTCGTGGCTATGCCATCTGTTGATGTATTTTTAAGCCAGGATATCGCTTATCAAGAAAGCGTTTTACCTAAGCATGTGGTAAAACGTATTGCCATTGAAGCAGCTGTAACCGATGGTTGGTATAAATTTGTAGGGAGTTTTGGGCGAGTGATTGGGGTTGATCGATTCGGGGCATCAGCTCCTGCTAAAGATGTTTATAAAGAATGTGGTTTAACAGTCGAAAATATTGTGACTGTTGCGAAAGAAATGATGATGTTAACAAATTCTGTTGAGGAGAAAAACGCATGACTATTCGTGTTGCAATTAATGGCTATGGGCGCATAGGTCGTAATATTTTACGAGCTCATTATGAATCCAAACGTTATCCTGATATTCAAATCGTTGCGATTAATGATTTGGGTGATGTGAATACGAATGCGCATTTAACGCGTTATGATACCACGCATGGTAAATTTTCTGGTGAAGTGACAGTTTCAGGAAATGATCTTGTCATCAATGGCGATAACATTCGTGTTGTGGCAGAGCGTGATCCTAAAAAATTACCCTGGAAAGAATTAAATATTGATATTGTATTAGAATGTACTGGATTATTCACGAGTAAAGAGAAAGCTCACGCGCATCTTGAAGCAGGCGCAAAAAAAGTATTGATTTCAGCACCCGCGACAGATGTTGATGCAACCATCGTTTATGGGGTGAATCAACATACTCTTAAAGCTTCAGATACCGTCATTTCAAATGCATCATGCACGACCAATTGCTTAGCTCCTTTAGTAAAAGTACTTCATGAAGGTTTGGGTATTGAAAAAGGTTTGATGAATACCGTGCACTCCTATACCAATGACCAAGCTTTGATTGACGTTTATCATAAGGATTTACGTCGCGCGCGAGCAGCTGCCCATTCCATGATTCCAACAAGTACGGGAGCAGCCTCTGCTGTGGGTTTGGTGATTCCTGAGTTAAATGGAAAATTAGATGGCTTTTCAGTGCGTGTGCCTACCATTAATGTGTCTGTGGTGGATTTTACCTTTGTCTCAAAACGTGAAACCAGCGTTGATGAAGTGAATAACATGATGGAAGCAGCAGCGCAGGGCTCATTAAAAGGTATACTCGAAATCAATCGTGCTCCTCTTGTATCAGTGGATTTTAATCATCATCCAGCATCATCCATTTTTGACGTTTCCTACACTAAAGTCATCGGTAATTTAGTAAAAGTCATGTCTTGGTATGATAATGAATGGGGTTTTTCAAATCGTATGTTGGATGTGACCAAAGTTTTTATGAAGGAATAAACACATGCCTACCACACCTTTTTTGAATATGTTTGGTCGTTCGCCTATACGTCCACTGGAAGAGCATATGGCTAAGGTGCATGCATGTGTAAAACAACTGCAGCCGTTTTTTGACGCGGTTTTTTCAAAAAACTGGTCTAAAGTTGAGGAACTACATAAAAATATCGTACGTTTAGAAAACGAAGCGGACACGATGAAACGTGATCTTAGGTTGCATTTACCTAATAGTTTGTTTATGTCGTTTTCTCGTAGTGATTTGCTGGAATTGCTAGAAATACAAGATGCATTAGCGAATAAAGTAAAAGATATTGCTGGTATGGTGCTTGGTCGGCAAATGAATTTTCCTGATGCCATGGTTGCAAATTATATTGAATTTTTAAAACGAAATATTGATGCCTCCACCCAGGCTAACACGGCGATCCATGAATTAGATGAATTACTCGAAACGGGTTTCAGCGGCAATGAAATTAAAATTGTTGAAAGCATGATTACTAAGTTAACTGCTATTGAGCACAGTACGGATGACTTGGGTAATCAGTTACGTCATATTTTATTTCATTTAGAAAAATCGCTTCCACCCATTGATGTCATGTTTCTTTATAAAGTGATTGAGTGGACAGGGGATCTTGCCGATGATGCGCGTGAAATTGGCGATCATTTACAAATTTTATTAGCAAAATGAGATAGCTTTTCATGGAATACGGTTTAATTTTTATAGCACTTGCATGTGTCGTTGGATTGTGGATGACATGGGGAATAGGTGCGAATGATTTAGCAAACATCATGAGTACGACCATGGGTTCACGTGCTATTTCAGTTAAACAAGCCATGTTAATTGCTATTATCTTTGAAATTGCAGGCGCATTTCTAGGAGGTAATGAGGTTTCTGATACGATTCGTGGTGGCATTATTGATATGCATAGTTTTGATTCACATTACTTGGTTTATGCTATGTTATCGGTTTTGTTGGCAGGTGCCACCTGGATTACGGTTGCTAGCATTCTAGGCATGCCCGTTTCTATTACTAACTCCATTGTAGGCGCATTGGTAGGCGTAGGCGCCATTATGTTGGGCATAAACGCTGTGCATTGGGAAAAAGTCGGTTTCATTGCCATCAGTTGGGTGAGTTCGCCTCTCATTGCGGGGGTGACAGCTTTTCTCCTATTCATCTCTATTCGACGCTGGATTCTTGCAGCAGAAAATCCATTTGTGGCTGCCAAATATCTGGTTCCTTGTTATTTGTTAATCGTCGGTATTGTGCTTGCGTTTATGACTACGGTAAAAGGATTGCATCATTTTCATGCAATATTGACAGGGTGGCAAACATTTGCGGCCATTCTTGCCACGGTTATTGTTGTCGTAATCGCAGGTTTGATTGCTATGAAGCAATTACGTATACGAACAAATTTTAGTCGACATACTCAATTTATTTATATTGAAGGCATGTTTAGTGTATTAATGGCCTTCACTGCATGTGCGATGGTATTTGCTCATGGATCCAATGATGTGGCCATTGCAGTAGGGCCAGTTGCAGGTGTATTAAGCTTAGTGAATTCAGGCAATGCTATGAATGATGGCTGGTTATTAAGCGGTATTATGTTAGCTGGTTGTGTAGGGGTGATCGTGGGTTTAGTGATGTATGGTCGTAAAGTGATAGAAACAGTGGGTAGCGCGATTACGACTTTAACACCTAGTCGAGCTTTTGCAGCGACGCTTGCAGCAGCAAGTACGGTAGTCGTTTCGACCAGCACGGGTATTCCGGTGTCGGCTACACAAACGCTTGTGGGCGCGGTATTTGGTGTGGGTCTCGCGCGTGGTATTGATGCTTTGAACCTTAGTGTCATTCGTAATATTTTTATGTCTTGGATTATTACTATTCCTGTGGCTGCCATCTTTGCGACCATCTTCTTTTTTATCTTACGTTGGATATTTGGTTAGTCTTTTTCCCCTCTCCCGGAGCGCGTTTTGCGAGGGGAGAGGGGTAGGGGTGAGGGTTTTTACTTTAACTCGATGATTCCTTATTTAAATCTTTATGATATGCTAGTAATTATTAGCGAGTGTGCAGATCAGCAGCACCCTCACCCCTGCCCCTCTCCCGCTCCGGGAGAGGGGAGTAGCGACCCACTGTAACGGAGTACGGTTATGAGAATGTTAGTATTTCTGTTTTTTGCTTTATATTCCATGCTAAGTGTTGCGGCCGATCAAGTTGCATCACCTGCTTCTCCACCATCCACTCTTCCTGCTGCGGATGCTTCCAAACAAGAGGGTATTGGTCAAGTTATTTGGGCTAAAGGTCAGGTGAGTGCATTTTTGCCAAATCAAGAAAAACGTTCTTTATCAAGAAAGGCTGTTATTTATAAAGAAGATACCGTGGAATCTGATAAGTCAAGTACGGCACAAATCAATCTGACGGATGGAACCTTACTTGCGATTGCTGAGAATACTAAGATACAGATTGAAAAATATAATTACGATAAAAAGGAACCTTCAAAAGACAGTTATGTCACAAATCTTGCGAAAGGAGGTTTGCGAACCATTACCGGCGAAATTGGTAAAAATAAACCAGATCAAACTCAAACTAAAACACCCGTCGCAACCTTAACAACCTTGGGTACGGATTACTCTGTGATTGTAAAAAGCAATAATGATACCTTGATTTCAGTAAAAGTTGGGAAAGTTATTGCAAGAAATCAGAAAGGACAAGTCATAGAATTAGGTAAGTTTGATCAACGTTTTGCGATGATCAGTGCGGCTAATCAAAGCATTGCTATTTTGAAAAGTATGCCGGCAGACTTTGATAAACTGAATGCGACGAAATTTGAAAATAAAGATTTGTATAAAGCAGCTCCTGCTGTGGGTGGTGGCGGCGGGTTTTGTGTAGGGAAATAAAAATTTGTCATTTCGAAGTATGCACATAAGTTCCATCCCAATCTGCCGGGGGTGGATTAATTTTGAATACATCAATTCTGTCCATATAAAGTTTATAAAGTGTGTGTGCGTGTTGTTCATGTAACTTTTCGAATATGGATTTGGCTTTATCCCACTTTTTTTGTAGATATAAATCAAAACCGCTATCCGATAATGCTATTTCATTTAACAAGTCAGGTGCGGCATCTTTTTTGTAACAAACAATTTCATAAATATTGGTTGGATGCATTTTTCCTACCACACGTATACGGTCTAAATGTCTACATATAAATTGAGTTTGCTCGCGCTGTGCTTCTTCAGTCACGATGATATCAACACCATAAAATTTGGTAAGTCCTTCGATGCGTGATGCTAAATTGACTTCATCACCCAATACTGTGTAATTGCGGTGATATTTGGAACCCATGTCACCCACAATCATTTCACCGCGATTGACACCAATACCGATTTTAATAGGCGGCCAACCATGCTCAGCAATCATAGGTGCTAAAGATTTGAGAGTGGATTGCATATCTAATGCTGCAGCTAAAGCATGTTCGGTATGGTTTGGATCGTTGAGGGGCGCGCCCCAAAATGCCATGATGGCATCGCCTATGTATTTATCGATGGTTCCTTTGGTATTAAAAATAACTTCAGTAAGCGGTGTGAGTACTTCATTCAACATTTCTTTTAATTGCTCAGCTGGCATCGTTTCTGAAATGTGAGTAAAACCTCTTATATCTGAAAACAGTACTGACATATCCCTATTTTCACCATGTAAGCCGTAACTTCCTGATGATTTCATCATTTCATCAATATGCTCTTTAGGAACATATTGCCCAAACATATCATTTAAACGTTTGCGGTGCCGGGATTCAAATAAATAACCATAAATAATATTGAACACACCTAATGTCATAGTAAGTAAAAGTGGAAAAAAAACAGAAAGAATAAAGCCCGTATTTTGTAAGATGAGATTATCTAAATAAACAATCAATCCAGGAATAGCGATGGTTAATATAATGAGAATGCGTGGTCCTAGAAATGGATATAACAACACTAAAATAAACCCCAAGCCCACAGTGATAATGACTTCAGCTCCTAATGCCCATGCAGGTTTATACCAAAAATCATTTTTAAGTATCCCATCAGTAATCGTTGCCTGAATTTCTACACCAGGAAAAACATTGTCGACTGACGTGGGTTTTAGATCAGATAGACCTGTTGCAGATGTGCCTATGTAAACTATTTTGCCTTCAAAGATGTTGGGCGGCGTGCGTTTATGTAAAACATCGGTTGCAGAGTAATAAGGAAATGTAAAGCTAGGTCCACGAAAAGGAATAAATGCTTCGGCTTCTTTATCTGTGGGAATGGTTGTTGCACCAATGTTGATACCTTCCAGGTTTTTGTCATTAGAATAATCGGCTGTGACAAGTTTTATGTGACTAAGCAAATAGACACGTGCTGTTTCTAATGCAAGTGAAGGATAAACCCCTTGATGATATTCCATCAATAAAGGTACACGTCGTATGATTCCCTCTGTGTTTGAATAGTTTACGAATCCCATATTTTTTACAGAAGATGCTAAAATAGCATTCACGCCAAGAAATCCACTTGCATGCATGATATCAAGATATTTTTCTTCTCCCGGAGTTAAGATTAATAGAGGTTGATTAATCTGACCTACCGTCGTAGGTTCTTGAGTAAATCCAAAACCGATCACAGTATCGGACGCAGTAAGAACGCGACCCAGCTGAATATCATAATCAAATTCAGGGCTTATTTTTGCAAAGCTTGCTTGCAGGCTGGGAGTCATAAGATTTTTTTTGTTAAACTCCTTCCATACCTCAGAGGCTATATTGGTTTCTTTTTGAGGAAAGATTAAGTCTATGGTTGTGACAGCTGCGCCTCCTGCTTGTATGGCTTGGACGAGATCAGCAAGTTTATCTCGTGGCCATGGCCATCGACCTTCAGCGGCTAGGCTTTTATCATCGATATCTACGATGACAACAGAGGTTTCAAATTTTTTGTGATGTTGAGTGAGGGTATTAGCACGTATCTTCCAGTCATAAGCAATGTTTTCTAATTCATCGATGATTCGATGTACTGATTCTAGAGAAGAAGTTTGTAGCCATAGGATGAAGATGAAAAGTAATACATTAAGAAATATGGGTATTTTTTTATTCATTCATATCCGTCCGTTTGATATTTATGCGTGCCAAATTTTAATCAAATGGCATAGTTATATAGTATCACCTAGCCCATGTGTGCGCTAATGTTAGGACAAGCAAAATTCGCTTCACTTCTGCTCCTCCTAACCGTATCATTTAAAGTCATATATTTAAGTATAGACACTGATAAAAAAATTGCCTTTTTCTGCTTTTTATATAATTTTCAAGCAGACGCATCGAGATGCATGATAAGGAAGTCTAGTTTGAAGCAAACGATAAAGATTTTTAGCTTAGTGCTGTTATTTTTTATCTATAACCAAACTGCTTTGGCTATTGCGCCTATCCCTGCAAGCACACAACCTGGGGTTATCGGTAATATCATTAGTGAGTCGCTGCCCGCCCCCTCTACACCTAATGTAAAGCCTGAGGTTCCAAAGCCCGAAGAAGCTAAAGTTCCATACAATGCTGAAGCTGCCAAAATCCACTTTACATTGACAAAAATTATGCTCACCGGGAATACGATTTATACAACAGAACAACTTAGTGAGCTTTATAAGGACAAACTTAATAAAGAAATGAGTGTGTTGGATTTTCAAAAAATCGTGCAATCCATCACAAACTATTATCGTAACAATGGTTATATTTTATCGCGAGCTATTATCCCTCCGCAGCATGTTAAAAACGGTGTCATACGTGTTCAAGTGGTAGAAGGTTTTATTGATGTCATTAAGATACAAGGCGATGCGCGACGTTCTAATGGTATTTTAGAAAAATATGGAAAAAATATTACGAGTTCTCGACCTTTGCATTTAAGTGTATTGGAACGGTATTTACGTTTGGCGAATGAAGTGCCTGGTGTGCAAGTGAAAAGTGTTTTGGAACCTTCAAAAACGACACCTGCTGCCGCAACCTTGGTTTTCGTGGTGACTGAACAACGTATGGGTGGTTATATATCTTATGATAATTACGGTACGCGTTATTTAGGTCCGCATGAAGCTACCATCAATGCAACCCTCCGCTCTGGATTGCTATCGGGCGATGCTTTTGGTGTGACATTCCTTGACACGACGCGGCCAAAAGAATTACGTTTTCTTGATATTTATTATCAACTACCTGTGGGTAGTGATGGGATGAGTTTGATTTTTGACGGCAATCAATCACTGACAGACTCAGGATTTGTATTGCAACCCTTCGATGTGATTGGTAACGCAGTCAATTATTATGTGAATTTACAATATCCTGCCATTCGTACGATTGATAAAAGTTTAACGCTTGATGGCGGATTGATTTATTATCATGGTATTGTGACATCACTTGCACAATTATTATATGATGATAATGTACGTTCTATTCGTTTTGGTGGAAACTATCTGTTCTCTGATCGCTTCCGTGGATCAAATAGTATTTATGTGCATGTCGAGCAAGGCCTTCCTATTTTTGGTGCAACATCAAATCCACAATCACTTTTTACTTCACGATTTGGCGCCACAGGGGTGTTTACAAAAGTCACGTTCCAATATGCGCGTGATCAAGCTTTGTATGATAGATTTTCTGCATTTTTTCAACTTAATACTCAGTATGCTTTTAATCCTTTGCTTTCCTATGAACAATATACATGGGGAG
>CAZHMQ010000010.1:0-34857 GCA_964533645.1 uncultured Coxiellaceae bacterium | reverse complement strand
ATTATGAATCGCATTTAATGAATGCGCTGGACTATAAAATTCCGGAACTTTTTCAGCAAACACTTCATGGCTTGATAAGCAAATCCCACCCTATCGATATTTTAGACTTAGGAGCAGGTACTGGATTATGCGGTGTTTCTATTAAACCTTTTGCAAAAAAATTATATGGTGTGGATTTATCTTCAAAAATGTTAGCGGTTGCTGCCGAAAAACACATTTATGATGAACTCATTACGCAAGATATCACAAATTATTTAACTGACAAACATGAGCAATTTGATTTAATCATAGCGGGTGATGTGTTTGTTTACATGGGCCAACTTGATACTATTTTACAGCTTGCTTATAACGCTTTACGCACGCGTGGTTTAATCATTTTTAATACCGAAATAGGTACTGAATCGGATTATAAAATGAATCAGTCAGGACGGTTTTCACATCATAAATCTTATATAGATTCGCTTGCAAAAAAATATCATTTCAACATACAAAAATACCAAACCTGTCTTACTCGCATGCAAAACAATGAAGCGGTTTTCGGTCATTTGTATGTATTAGAAAAAGGATTACCATGTTAAAAAAAATTATACTTAGCATTGCTCTCATTTGTGCCGTAACCCTCACAGCTTGCTCCAACTACGGGCGCATCCAGCCGCGCGGAACAGATGATTTAATTCGAGAAACATGGGTTTATCAAATGAATGTTAATCCTAATGTTTGGATTAAAAATGCCGATCCTTGGTTTTTAACAGGAGAACCTAATCTCACCCAACAACAATCAGAATCAGCCCCTCTCTACAAAGCTATCACTACATCCACTGTGAGAGTTCCTGATTTTACGCACATTGCTATTGCGGGAGATTTTCAAGTTCAAATCATAGGTGGCCAAGAACATAATAGCATTTATATTTTTGGGCCCAATGAAGATGCACAACATGTATCCGTGGGAATACGTGATAACAAACTTATATTGTCGCAAAGCAAAAAACCCACCGGCACCATACGCAATGTCATCGTACGCATAGGGGTACGTAATTTACGCAGCATTGCAAACATGGGGACAAGTTTAGTCATGGGTAGAACCATTGTTTCCGATAAATTAAGAATTATTTCTGGCGGTGCTGGATCTATTTTATTAGATGGCAAGATGAATCTAAAAATTGTTGAACAGCGAGGAATTGGCACTATCACTGTATTAGGCGTACAAAGTCCAAAACTTAATATGACGGTCATAGGCGATGGCAACGTCAATATCAGCGGACATGTGGGCATAGAAAATATTTTACATAAAGGCAATGGTACCGTTCAAATTATCGGTGCAGATAGCGATAATTTATGCATCAATACGGCGGGTGGCGGTCTCACGACTGTTTATGGTTATGTGAATTTAAACCAAGTTTTTGCGGATAACAGCAGTCGCGTCTATGTATCATGGGTCTGGAGCAAGCAGCTTAATGTGATGACAAAATCAAAAGCTATCGTGGGTGTTGCAGGTGGAACCGATAATCTTGATGTAAAAACCTTTAATTATTCTTGTTTCTTAGGGGAATACTTGCGAGCGCAGACAGTGTATGTAAGCACTAAAGATAAATCACATGCGGATGTATCTGCCGATCAAAAAATCTTTGCGACAGCCTCTAATCAAAGTGGCATTTTATATTATGGTTCTTCGGCTAATCTTTCGAAGTTTGTTCATCATCAAGCAACTATTTTAAATGTAGGTAATCACACGAGACGGTTACCTAATCCGCCGTTTAGGCCATACCCATCTTAATATGTTGCGCTCCACGCTGCTAATTCACTCAGCATTTTTTCACTTGCAAGATTTGCAGCAATCACACCGCCATAAGGATTAGGCCATGGCGCAGGTTGAATCACTGTGAACTGTTTGCTGGCTACGACTCTACCGTTGGATACTCTAATCATTTGCGCTCGCAGCGTTAATTTAAAAACACTGCCAGATTCACAAAAATCTTGATAAAAATCGATAATCTGAGTATTTAACAATAAATCATATCGACCTACACTGATAGCAGGCGCAACTGCTTTATAGTGATGCGTGTTTTGTAATGCTTGTATCATGAGTGGTTGAAGCATTTGAACCGGTGGCTCTACCCAACGATTTTTCGCAAACTCACTGAGTTCATGAGGACGCACCGAATACCACATTTGTTTACCTTGGTAAATGCGATTAGCCGTAGGCATAGAAACTGCTATGGTCTTATATGTAGCATGACTTGACCTAAAACCATATGGCTTAACATCCACCATATATTCTTTAATGCATTCTGTTTTTACTGGTGAGAACAGAGAACAGGCCGTTAGCAAAACAGTTAACACGATGAGCACACATGAGCGCATGAACATTATTTTTCTCCTGGCCCTAAGGGTGGTGACGACTTGCCTCGCAAAATCACCGACGGATTATCTTTGATCTCATTTGCAATGGAAGATATATCACCCATAATAGTATCTAAATTTGAAATAGCTTGATTGGTTCTTGGCAGTGTTTCTCGATTAAATACATTAATAGTATCAACACTGCTATGAATGATAGGCTGAAGCTCTAACGTCAAAGTTTTTATGTTATGCAAAATATCTCGCATATCATTTAAATTTTCATTATTTAATAATTTTTCGATGGAAGCACTAATACGTCTAAAAGTCGCATTCATTTCAGTAAGCGCTTGATCAAAACGCATCAAGATAGAAGGTGCTGTATTAATAATAGGATACGATTCACCAGATAATTTTTTAAGTTTGTGTTTGTCTGTTCCCTTATCACGTAACGCCACAAATGTGACGCCCGTTAATCCTCGCATGCTCATCGTGGCAAGTGTGCCTTGAGTAATGGGCGTAGAACTACGAATTCTTAATAAGATTTCAACTTGCTCAGGGTCTTTAGGACTTATTCTAATATTTTTAACAGTGCCTACATTCACGCCATTATATTCTACTGCCGCATCGACGCTTAGACCACTTACCGATTCTTTCATGTTAACTTGATAAATAGTATACGTTTGAACAGAAAAACCTGCTGATAACCAAATGATACCTAACGTAATAAAGGCCACTAACACAATGACAAAAATGCCGGCAATCGTATACCTAACGTCAGTTTCCATAGCCGCCTCTACTGATAAATATCTTGCGCCCTTCTACCACGCGCACCACCAAAAAATTCTTGTATTAATGGATGTGGATTTTTTACCAAATTCGCCATGTTATCCACACACAATACCTTACCTTCACCTAAGAACGCGACACGATCGGTAATATGCCATAAGGTATCTAAATCATGCGTAATAATCACTACGGTTAAACCCATGGTACTTTGCAAATCTAAAATTAACTCATCCAATCCCCCTGCACTGTCAGGATCTAAACCCGCAGTGGGCTCATCAAGAAAAATAAGCTCAGGATCTAATACAATCGCACGTGCTAATGCGGCACGTTTTTGCATACCACCGCTAAGCTCTGAAGGAAATTTTTGAGCTGCCTCCATGGGAAGTCCCGTTAATGCTATTTTTAGTGCGGCAAGCTCACGAATGACTTTTTTATCAAGCTTTGTATGTTCAACTAAAGGAAAAGCCGTATTTTCTAGTAAAGTAAGCGAACTAAACAAAGCATTTTGTTGAAATAATACACCCCATCGTCGCTGAATGGCACTTTGTGTCGCGGGCGATGCATGAATAATTTCTTGATCGAAGATTTTAATGGATCCCGCATGAGGGCGTTGCAACATCAACATCTCCCTTAGCAAAGTTGTTTTCCCTGAACCACTTCCGCCTACTATGGCAAGAATTTCACCGCGATTGACGGTAAGATTCATATCTTTATGAACCCAATCACCGCCTAATTGTATTTTAACATTTTTTATTTGGATAATGGGCTTTTGGTCTTTCATAAATTCACCTTACTAAAGATGACGGAGAAGACAGCATCGGCCACAATGATAAAAAAGATAGCTAAAACTACGCTTCGGGTTGTTAATTTACCTACACTCTCAGCACTGCCCTTGACTTGCATACCTTGAAAACATCCTACGCTCGCAATAATAAGTGCAAAAACAGGGGCTTTGCCTAATCCTATAATTAAAGATCGAAGTGGAATTTCATGTTGAAAACGATGAAGAAAATCGTAATAAGAAATATCTAGCATGCTTTTTGCCATCAGCATACCACCCAATACCCCGAAAATATCTGCCCACATCGTAAGCAATGGCAACGTAATAAATAGCCCCAGAATTCTTGGCAACAATAATAATCCAGCGGGCGTCACCCCCATGGTTCTAAGTGCATCCAATTCTTGATTGATCTTCATAATGCCTAATTCAGCAGTGAATGCAGAGCCGGTTCGGCCCGCCACCATCACAGCGGTAATAAGTGGCCCAAATTCCCGTAAAATAGACAAACCTAATAAATTCACAATAAAAATGTTAGCGCCATAACTTCGAAGATAATTGCCCATCTGATAAGCAATAACCACGCCTATCATAAAGGACAGCAATGCAATAATAGGTAATGCTTTATAACCGGTTGTATCAATCACGTTTGTTAAAGCATTCCAACGCCATTGACGCGGCTTAAACAGTAAACGTAAAAATTCGAACGATAATACACCAATAAAATTCATATAATCTTTAAGCTCAACCACTTGATCCCAATTAAAACGGCCTATTTGTGCAAACCAATTGGGTATTTTTCGTTTAGGAATAGAGGTGAGAGAGACAGCACGTTTTTGAACGATTTCAATAAGATGCAACGTTTCTTTGGTAAAGTGTTCTAAATGAATCTTCAAACCTGAATGAGAGGCTTTATCCAAGAATTGTGTTAAAAGAAGAGCCCCAGCGCTATCCATGGTGACTATGGCAGCACCATCTACAGTGATTTCACCCGAACTTGGCCATTTAATTTTGGTTAATTGTTTTTTAATATGCCTAAGATGGAGCAAATTCCACTCTTCACTGCATGTCAGACGCCGTGATTGTTGGTCTAAGGTTGTAAACTGTTTAACATCCATATCATTGGGCTTATTGGGGTGAATATGAACAGTATGGCTGGAATTTTTTGGAGATGCAAATGGGGAGATTATCGTGAGTTTAGCGCGATAATCCTTTTTTCTTTTGCTCTCCTTCTTCTTGAATTTTTTTTGTTTCTTTTCGTAATTTTGCTACACGACTACGCGTGGTACTCTTATAAACACCCGTCATTGATTCAAACTTGCTAGTGATAGTTTTTTTTGCATAAAGCTTTTTTTGTAACTCATTGAATTTTGAGTCTATGGTGTTATACGTTCTATCAGCTGGTTTAAGCTTTTGAAGTTCTTCAATACATTGATTAATCTCACGAAGTTTAAGATTTTGCTCTTCCAGTCCTTTTTTTGTCAGTCGTGCTACATCTTTTTGTAACTCTTGAATTATTTTGTCAAAGTGTCGATCTGAAACTTGAGGACGAGACTCAAGTGTTCCATCCTGTTTGAAGTGCGCAGGAATATAAATATTTTTTTCAAGATTTTCTCGCTGATCTGCATAGGATTGCACTAAGGTATTTATATTTTCTTTAGACTGATATGAGATAGCCTGACTGTTAACTATCATCCCAAAAGCTTCTAAAGATCGTTTCATCTTCACTAACTCATTAGGATCTGTTCCCGTGGGTGCCACTAACCAAATTTCATCAGCTTTTTTCAGTGAATCCATTTTTTCAGCGACGGAACGGAAAGCATCATTAACTCTTGCGAGCTCATGTTCTGCTAGTTTGAGTTTCATCAGAGTTGCCCGTTCTAGCCCCTCATCAACATTTTCATATGCCTTTAGCTTCTTTTGTAGTCTTTCAACCTCTTCTTTTGCATCTGCCACTTTAATCAAAGTGGCAAACAATTCCTTATGTTCAGCTATATCAACAGCAACAACACGATTTAATAAAGCCGGTGCTCGTAACAAATTCTGTTGCATAGCTTCAAATGCTTTTATAACTTTATCAAGAGTAGGTCTTTTATCAGGATTAGAATCGGTCATTTTATCTAAAAGTTGCTCGATTTCTTTGCGCATTTCCGGGTCTGGAATACGCTTATGACATTCGGATGAAGGAGTGAAAAAATCATCATAATTACGAAATCCAAACATTTGCTTTAGCACTATGCCCATTGCATATATGTCTGTATTTTCTTTATACACTACCCGCTCATCAGGATGTACATCCCTTCTTTTGCGTTGTTTCTTCAGCTCAGGCGCAGTGTACAGTTTAGTACCGCTTAAACTAGTGTCTTTATAGCTTCCATCGACAATAGAAACAGCCAATCCCAAATCGACGTGTTTTATCACACGAGTCGCAGGATCCAATATCATATTGGCTCCTTTTATGTCACGATGAACTAAATGAAAAAAATGAATACGCTGTAGATCTTCAAGTCCAGATAATGCCATATCGAACCAACGAACAGCAGCAAACTGACGTTTGGGTGTAATCACTCCAGCTTGAAGTTCAGTGCCTTGGGCTAAACGCATCGCTGATAAAAAAGGTAAATCTTCATTACGAGGATTATGTTGAAATCTTAACTCGCCCATTTTATGTAGAGCAGCATTTTCTCGTTCAACGTAAGTAGTGAAATCTTCATAATCAAGAAGATCTGGATTTGGCATTTGTCTTTTGATCACAAGCCATTCGCCTGTATCCAAATCTTGCATCAAATGCACTGATCCGAAAGTACCACTTCCTAATGATTTTTCATCATATACATGTTTTCCCATTACTCCATAAACTGCATAATATTTATCTCCACTTTTTATAATGTCGATATCTTGGTCTTTTTCTTTAGATTGAGTCACAACACCATCGGGCAACTGAGAAGAATGCGATTTTATGGTTACTATGTCTTCCTCAGAGAGCAATTTGCCGTTGAGAGAGTTTAAATCGGAGAAACGAATTTTTTTGTGGATATAAGGGATACTGATAGTTTCGACTTTTTTTTCATCAAAATGACTTTCCATAATTCTCCTCTGAATTATTGTCAATCATAATAGACCCCATAAACATTATAACTCAAAAATTGATCCTTCAACTGAGAAAAATGCCATCATGGAGTGTAACTTTATGAAAAATATTATGTTTATGTTACTATGAAAATGTATATCAATTTAGATAAAAAAACGCTAACAACACTATGGAGCGATAATATATCACATTTTCATCCTCGAGGGCGATTTTGATTGATCATGGCTGTTTAATGGGACAGCCCTGAGGATAACCTACAAAAACTTGCGCTATCGATTCAAATAACTTTCTAATCCAATGGCATCAATGTGATGGGTTAATGAAAATGATGCTTTGCCCGGGAAAATAATAACTAATTTATCTAGTGTAAGATCCTTCACTGCAATCGTCATCGATTTAGTTACCTTAGGCATGTCCGTATATTTAAATTCAAATCCTAAGCGTTTGCCATTTTTAATAATCAGCAAATCTAACTCAGCATTCCCTTGAGTGGCCCAGAAATAATATTCGCCGTCAGATGCTTCATGATGCCTAATAATCGATTCTAATGCAAAACCTTCCCAAGATGCTCCAAGCTTTGGATGATGATATAAACTATCTTCGTTTGGAATATTTAATAAATAATGCAAAATACCACTATCCCGAAAATAAATTTTTGGTGATTTTATTTGGCGTTTAGAAATATTTTCAAACCAGGGTGGAATTTCACGCAGCATGAATGTTCCCATCAAAATATCAGTGTAATTGCGAATAGTTTTATGATTCAGGCCAAGGGATTTTCCTATTTCAGAAGCATTGAATATATTGCCATGATAATGAGCCATCATCATCCAAAAACGTCTTAATTCAATAGGCGAAATTCTGATACCAAGATTAGGAATATCACGCTCAAGAAAAGTTTGGGTATATTCTCTGCGCCAAATATAACTATCGTCATCTGTTTCTGCTAAATAAGATAAAGGAAATCCACCACGCAGCCATAAATGGTTCATATGATGGGTTTCTTCATATGAAAATGGCGTCGTTTCAATATATTGAATCCGACCTGCCAGCGTTTCTGAAGATTGTCTAATCAAATCACGAGATGCGCTACCAAGGATTAAGTATCGTTGCATTGATGAATCAGCCAATACACGGATGGTTGGAAATAATTCCGGGATACGCTGAATTTCATCAATAACAATTAACCCCTCCAAAGATTCAAGTGCTAGCTGAGGATTGGCCAAACGGGCTAAGTCAGAATTTTTTTCTAAATCAAAATAATTTTTTGTTTTAATTTGATAATGTTCATACTTGATATATTCATTAGCAAGTGTGGTTTTTCCGCACTGTCTTGGGCCCAATAAGGCAACCACTTTATGGGTTTTGAATGCTTTTTGAATACGATTAACATAATGCTGACGCTTCATTTTTACCTTGCAAATTGGTATGCTTTATCCCATTTTACAAGGAACCTTGGAGAAAAACAATGTTGTCATTGCTGGCCTTTGGCCATTTTTAAAAATTATATGTAGGGTGGACAAAACATTGCGTGATTATTAATTATTTGCACTTTTGGTGGGCACGGTCAAAGAGCGACCTTTGCCCACCCTACGTTAAATCGAACAATGTGTGTCCACCATTTTAAAAATGGCCAAAGGCCAGATTGGTAAAGTGCATAATATTTACTATATCTTGGAAATGACTTTCAACCCCGAAGACTCATTCAACATCGTATCCATAGAAGCACCCATCTGCCCTGCAAGCGCTCTTAATACCGAACCTGAATTCGTATAATCTTTATACCGTGATACATTAAACTCAGTACGCATGACATCTCTTAAATTACCCAAGCCATCAATCAAACCCAATTTAACCGCCGACTTTCCTGACCAAAAATCGCCATTAAATAATGGTTCAGTATCACCTACCAATTTACCTTGCCGGCCTTGAATAACAACCTCTTTAAAATTATCATGTATTTCTTTGATGACTTGTGCAATTTTTTCTATATCATTTGGATTTTGCGGCAAAAATGGATCTAAGCGATCTTTTTCTGTGCCTGCTGTATAAACTCTACGCTCTACCCCTATTTTTTTAATCAAATCAGGGAAACCAAAGCCTTTCATAATGACGCCTATGGAACCTGTAATCGAATTGGGATTCACATAAATTTTATCTGCAGCCACAGCAACAAAATAAGCACCTGAAGCCAACGTATCCTCGCCCACCACAATCACTTTTTTATTGTATTTCTTTTTAAGCTCGAGAATAGCATCATGAATAATGGAAGCTTGTACTGGCGTACCACCCCCGGAATTGATATCTAAAATCACTCCTTTGGAGTCTTTATCTTTAAAAGCTTGTTGTAAAACAGGTACCATAGATTCCGCTGAGAAATCTTCACCTGGTCCTATCATGCCACTCATGCGAATCAAAGAAATATAACTTTCCCCTTCACCTTCAGAGAGGGTAGGTTGACTTGATCCTGAAAAAACCAAACCGAACACAGCCACAATAAAAAGTAAGACGATAAAAAAGCGAATGTTTTTCCAACGTCTCTCGGAACGTTTTTCTTTAATTAAGTCACCGACCAAAGCATTCAACAAACTTTGATGATTGATTTCATTTTGCATGATACACACACACCTATATGATTTGAAAGAAAGGCTGGTTATAATACACCGCTAACCCTATTTCTTGCAAATGACGTAGCAATGACCCATTGGAATGTGAATCTTACACAAGGTGTGACGCCCGTAAGTCATGATATTTATGACTTACACATGACCATATTTTGGATTTGCGTAGCTATTGCCATTGTCGTATTTGGTGTCATGTTTTATGCCATTATCCATCATCGCAAGTCAAAAGGCGCTAAAGCTGCGCAATTCCATGAACATTTATGGGTTGAATTGACCTGGTCTCTTATACCTTTCATGATTCTCACACTGATGGCCATACCCGCCACTAAAGTATTACTGCATATGCGTAATACAGATCAGTCGGATCTTACCATTAAAATCACGGGTTACCAGTGGAAATGGCAATACGAATACCTTGATAACGGCATCAAATATTTCAGCAATAATAATACACCCTTAGATCAAATACATAACAAAATTCCAAAAACGACTGACTATTTACGGACCGTAGACAAACCTTTAGTTCTACCTATCCACAAAAAAATTCGTTTTTTGGTCACATCCAATGACGTAATTCATGCCTGGTGGGTTCCTGATTTAGGCGTGAAGCAAGATGCTATTCCTGGCTATATCAACGAAATATGGACACGTATCAATAAACCTGGCACTTATCATGGACAATGTGCTGAATTATGCGGTGTGAATCATGCTTATATGCCTATTGTTGTCATCGCCATGGCGGAAAAAGATTATGAAACATGGGTCACGCAACAGAAAACAGGTACCACACCTATAGCACCGACTCCACCAGCTGCAGAACCTGCGAAAACTATCGCGCCTGCGACAACACCTAAGACAGCAGCATCCCCGACACCCGCTCAAAAAATGACAAAAGAACAATTGATGCCTTTAGGAGAAAAAACATTCAACGGCATTTGCGCAGTCTGTCATCAACCCACAGGCGAAGGTATGCCGCCTATGTATCCCGCACTCAAAGGTAGCAAAATTGCAACAGGGCCATTACCTCATCATATCAATCAAGTGATTTTTGGCAAACCCGGCACCGCCATGCAAGCTTTTAAAGATCAATTAACCGACGAAGAAATTGCTGCTGTCATCACCTATGAAAGAAATGCATGGGGTAATAATACAGGCGATGTGGTGCAACCAGACGATATTAAAACTGCAAAAGACAAAGGACCTTTACCTCAATGAAATGGATAACACGTTGGTTATTTACTACCAATCACAAAGATATAGGCACTTTATATCTTGTGCTGAGTGGTACGATGTTTTTCATAGGTGGCATACTTGCCATACTGATTCGTTTAGAGTTATTTCATCCAGGACTCCAGTATTTTCAACCGAATAGTTATAATCAAATGATTACCATACATGGTTTACTAATGATATTCGGCGCCATCATGCCGGCATTTGTAGGTCTTGCAAACTGGATGATTCCATTGATGATAGGTGCGCCTGATATGGCATTACCACGCTTAAATAATTGGAGTTTTTGGATATTGCCTTTTGCTTTTTCTATCTTACTCAGCACATTTTTTATGGCGGGAGAAGCTCCCAATTTTGGCTGGACGATGTATGCGCCTTTATCCACACAATTTGGACCACCCAGTACAGATTTTTTAATTGTTGCCATACACCTACTTGGCATCTCATCCATCATGGGTGCGATTAATATTATTGCGACTATCATTAATCTTCGCACGCCAGGCATGACATGGATGAAAATGCCGCTCTTTGTATGGTCTTGGCTCATCACTGCATTCTTATTAATTTTAGCCATGCCCGTACTTGCGGGCGTCGTGACGATGATGTTATTTGATAGACACTTTGGCACCAGTTTTTTCGCAGCGGGCGGTGGTGGTGACCCTGTGATGTTCCAACATTTATTTTGGTTTTTTGGCCATCCCGAAGTTTATATTATGATTTTGCCAGGATTTGGTATCATTTCTGAAATTATCCCCACGTTTAGTCGCAAAAAATTATTTGGTTATACCTTTATGGTCATTGCTATTGCGTCTATCGCGATATTATCTTTTATCGTGTGGGCACATCATATGTTTACAACCGGGATTAATGTCTACGCACAAATTATTTTTATGTATACCACTATGCTCATTGCAGTACCTACAGGTATTAAAGTATTTAATTGGATTGCGACCATGTTTCGTGGTTCTATGACATTTGAAACACCTATGCTATTTGCGATTGCTTTTGTTTGTTTATTTACCATCGGTGGATTTTCAGGGCTCATGCTTGCGATAGTTCCTGCCGACTATCAATACCAAGATACGTATTTTGTAGTTGCCCATTTTCATTACGTTTTAGTTCCGGGTGCTTTATTTACTATTATTGCGGGAATTTATTATTGGCTGCCCAAATGGACGGGGCATTATTATAACGAAACCTTAGGTCAGTGGCATTTTTGGTTGACTGCCATTGCCGTTAATCTTACTTTTTTTCCTATGCATTTTTTAGGCCTTGCAGGCATGCCACGGCGCATTCCTGATTATGCTTTGCAATTTACCGAGTTTAATGAAATTGCAACCATAGGTGCATTTATACTAGGTGCAGCACAAGTGATTTTTCTATATAACATTATCATCACCATTCGTGGTGGGAAAAAAGCAAGTGATAAAGTATGGGAAGCTTCACACGGTTTAGAATGGACAGTGCCCTCCCCTGCACCACATCATACTTTTCAAAAAGCCCCTCAAATAAGCTGAAAGGACATGACAAATTGTTTTCAATTTATTAATTAATTATTACAATGCGCCATTCTTTTGGTAATGAAAACAGGTTAAAAACAATGCATCCCTATCAAAAACTCATCTTTTTTTTATATCTTATGTCTTATACGATGCTTTCTTACGCTGCTGATTCAAGCACTTTCAAGCCTATGGAAAATCCTATAGCCATGCACCGAACATCACATATTGATGTGAACAATTCCATCCCTAGAGCAGTAACTTACACCTCCGATGGACATCAAATTTTACAAAAATGCCCTCCTGACCATAGTCTTGTCGACATACAGAATGCCAGCAAACAAGCTTTTTGGGGACCACCTGAAGTGCTATATGTGTATGGCAATTGCAGTGGCTTTGGATGTTGGTGTGCCGGCAGCCCACATAGCTGTTGCGCCTGGTGCGATCCACCTTTAATAAGGGTCGACAAAGTCAAATGGCAACCAAGACCGACTAATAATCAGGTCAATGCTACCAATGAAAACTTGCCATCTGTGTTATCTGCAGCAGGTTGCGCACCGATTAAAACCACATGGGAACGTGTAAGTTAACACTAAGAGGTTTATGTGAAATATTATTATTTGATCGTATTGTTATGTTTCAATACATTGTGTTATGCGGAAGCATCCACGGCAATAATGGAAAACGAAAAACCTGTTCTTACAAGTCCAGCTTTCGACCATGGCACATCTATACCTATGGAATATACTTGTGATGGACAAAATCTTTCACCTCCTTTAGCCATGAGTGGCATTGGCAAAAGAGCACAATCCCTCATGCTCGTGGTCGTAGACAAAGAATCCTCTACTCCGCCGTATCAATCAATTATATGGTTTGTTTATAATCTTCCACCACACACTAAAACCCTATTGCCCAATCAGACCTCCATGCTCCCCACAGGACGTAATAGTCATGGAAACTATGCTTATCAAAGCCCTTGCCCAAAAGACGGAACACAACATCATTATTATTTTAATTTGTATGCTTTAGATAGAACACTTCCAGAAACAGTGACATCACTCGAGGAAGCTTCAGACTTGCTGAAAGATCACTTAGTTGGTTATGCTAGCTTGATGGGAACTTATGCGAGAAAATAATCATGGACCAGACTCACCCCACCAGGCGTTACTTTCTTCCAAAACCCAGTTATTGGCCTTTGTTGGGTTCACTAGGATTATTCTTTAGCGTCATAGGTATCATCAACATCATACATGATCAGTGGTATGGTCATTATCTTTTTATGGCGGGCGCGATTTTATTAGCCTATATGATGTTTGGCTGGTTTAGTACTGTGATCCATGAAAGCATAAGCGGTTTACACAGTAAAAAAATGGATAAAACCTACCGATGGGGGATGTTTTGGTTTATTGTGTCTGAAATTGCTTTTTTTGGCATTTTTTTTGGTGCTTTATTTTATGCCCGTAATATATCCGTACCTGCGCTAGGTGGTGAAATTGCGAGCAAAGAAACCCATGCTTTATTGTGGCCTCACTTTCAAGCTTTGTGGCCATTACTCAAAAATCCTAATCCCGAAGCATATCCTAGCCCGTCAGAAATCATTCCAGCATGGGGTATTCCCGCACTTAATACCTTTATTCTCTTATCAAGCGCACTTGCGGTCACTATTGCACACTGGGGACTTAAGAAAAATCATCGCATACAAGTCAATATAGGTCTTATCGTTACCATTTTACTTGGCTTAGTTTTTTTAAGTTTACAAGCCTATGAATATACTGAAGCCTATGCTCGGTTTAATCTTACCCTGCATAGTGGTATTTATGGATCCACATTTTTTATGCTCACGGGGTTCCATGCTGCACATGTGACCATAGGCTTAACGATGTTAATCATTATTTTAATCCGCTGCTTCAAAGGTCATTTTTTGCCTGAACATCATTTTGGCTTTGAAGCCGTCTCTTGGTATTGGCATTTTGTCGATGTGATTTGGTTATTTTTGTTTGTTTTTGTCTATTGGTTATAATAGGATTCAAAAAAAATTTTGCTGAGAGGGCCATCTATGCCTTGGTTGATTAATTCGTCACAACTTGAAAAATTTAGAAAGAATCAAAAAAATGTCATCATTTTAGACACCAGTCTACCTATGGATGGACGCGATGCAAAAGCAGAATTCATAGAAAAACATATTATTGATGCCCAATTTTTTGATATCAAAGATTTTTGCGATCCTCATACGGATCTGCCTAATATGTTATGGCTAGATGAAAAAATCATCAGCGAAAAATTGAGCAAGTTAGGGATACGCAACGATTTCAAAATCATTTTATATGACAATAGTGAATCTCACTCCGCTTGTCGCGCACTATGGATGTTTAAAGTTTTCGGACATAATCCTCAATTACTTTATATACTCGACGGTGGCTTTAAGGCTTGGGAAAGAGAAGGTGGAAAAATAGATTCGGGTGAACCGTCTTTTTCATCAAAAAGTTATAATGCCCAATTGCAAACACAATTTATAAGCACATTACAAGATGTTAAAAATAATCTAAGCGCATCGACGCATCAAATCATTGATATGCGTCATCCTGTGCGCTTTACTGGGGGCCCGGAGCCACGCCCCGGATTACGCCAGGGAAATATACCAGGCAGTTTTGGCTATCCTTACTTCACGCTATTTAACAAAGATGGCACGTTCATAAGCATAGAAAAATTTCGCAAAAAATGCATAGAACTTGGGATTGATATACATGCACCCATCATCACCACGTGCGGCTCAGGATTAACGGCGCCCATTTTGAATTTTTTACTTGATTTAGTTCAGCATGAAAAACATAGCGTTTATGATGGCTCATGGTCTGAATGGGGTGCGGAGAAACTTTTTGCGGGTGAAACAAGTCTCGATGAGCGGCCGGTTGAGAGTTTTGTTGGGGATTGATAACTTTTATTAAACCTGGACTTTGGCCATTTTTAAAAATTACAGGTAAGGTGGACAAAACATTGCGTGATTATTAATTAAGCGACTTTTTCCGCTATATAATTCTATTATGTACGCCATTTTCGAATTAAGTCAACGAAATAGTCGCTTAGAGAAAGCTATTCCGCCCTTAACGCCAAGATAGGATCAAGTTTAGATGCTTTATACGCGGGATAAAATCCAAAGAAGACGCCTGTTGCAACTGATACACCAAATCCAATCACAGGCGGCAAAATAAAGAAAATAAATTCCCAATGCCAAAAAACAGCCATGACATAAGCAATCAGCATGCCTATCAAAACACCCAGAGTGCCGCCCACCAACGATAACATGACAGCTTCAATTAAAAATAAAGTTCTAATATCTGAACCCGTCGCACCGACTGCTAAACGTATACCGATTTCTCTTCGTCTCTCAACGACGGAGACCAACATAATATTCATCACACCAATGCCACCAACTAGCAGAGAAATACTACCAATCAATCCTAAAAAAACTGTAAAAATTTGACTTTGTTTTGCCATTCTATCAATAAGTTCTTGCGCACTTCGAAAAAATAATCGCTTACTGGGTACATACTGCGCGATATATTTTGTAATCTGATGTTTTAATTGCTCTATATCCGCATCCGGCGATATACGCAAAATAATATTACTTATGGAAGAATATTTACTTAATGCCATCGTGGTCAACAAAGGTACCATCACTGAATTATCAATATTTGCATAAACAAAACTATTTTCAGGCCAAGGTTTTGCAACTCCTACCACGGTAAACACTGCATTACCCACTTGGATCTGTTGACCCAGGGCAGAACGATGTGAAAACTGCAGGATTTTTTTATTAATTCCATCTCCCACCACACAATACATAGCATATTTATCTAACGTTGAAATAAAACGTCCCTTTTCTAGTTCCACATGTACAATATGGGAAAAGCTATCAGTAACACCTAATACGCCACCACTCAGTTCATGACCTTCGTATTGCATGGCATTATAAAGCTGGGTGTAAGGCGCCACATCGAGAATAGCTTTATCTGCCTTCACAAGACTTCTTGCTTGGTCTAAGGTTAACTGGTCCTGCAAAGATGTTGTATGACTATTTTCTTCGCTTTCACTAAGTGAAACCGCTAATAAATCCGTACCCAATGTTTTAAATTGTTTTAAGGCTTCATTAGTCGCAAGTTGACCACCCAGCACCATGGCAACCACGGAGGCTGTGCCCACAAGTATGCCTAATAAAGCTAAAATGGAACGCAACTTAGAAGTAAATAAATTTTGGAGACCTTCTTCGATGTGCTGAGCTATTTTCACAAAATCATTCCATCTCTTAATGTCACCACGCGCTGGCAGAGATGACTGACTTCTTTATCATGAGTAATGATCACGATGGTACGATTTTCTTGTTTATTGAGATGCAAAAAAAAGTCCATCACTTCATCCCCTGTTTTTGAATCAAGAGCACCTGTAGGTTCATCCGCTAAAATAATTTCAGGATCATTTACCAGAGCTCTGGCAATAGCAACGCGTTGTTGTTGACCTCCTGATAACTGATTAGGTTTATGATGCGCAAAGGTTTGCATACCGACTTTTTCTAACATAGCTAAAGATTTTTTCATCGCTACCTCTTTAGCTTCTTCTCGATAATAAAGCGGCAGCATCACATTCTGTAAAGCTGTCATTCTAGGCAATAAAAAAAAGGCTTGAAAAACAAAACCAATTTTTTGATTTCGAATAAAAGATAATTCTACATCTGACAAGTGCGATACATTTTTATTAGAGAACAGATAATTTCCTGTCGTACAATGATCCAAAAACCCTATGATATTCATCAATGTCGATTTGCCTGATCCTGATGCACCCACGATAGCAAGCATTTCACCTCTGTTTAATTCAAAATTAATGCCTTTTAACGCATGATGTTCGCTATGATACGTGCGATACACTTTAGTTACATGCTGCAAACTAACTAGCAATGACAAGTCTATCTCCCGCTTTTATATTGGCTTCAATAACTACTGCATTCTCTGTCGTTTGTCCGGTTTTAACCAGCACATCTTGAATGTTATTATTTTTTTGTATTTTCACATAAGGCATACCATTTTTTTCAAAAACCGCAACCAGTGGTACACTAATAACAGGGTCGCTTTCTATGGTCACTTCAACTTTAGCGCTCATTCCCATATGAATCACAGACTGTTGTTCGGGAGTCAATGTGGGCACCACGATTTCAACGGCAAACACAGGGACACCGCCTTGACTTGCTTGACCTTGTCTATCTACACTTGCAATATGACCCTCTAAATTGAACTGCGAAAACGCTGTGCCTGTCACAACGACTTTTTGACCCACATTCAATTGATTCACATTAAATTCATTTACATTAATATGAATAGTCAAACCACTGACATCACCAATTAATGCAAGTAAATCACCTTGTTTGACTAATTCTCCCTTGGAAAACTTTTTTGCTTCGCTACTATCATTTTTCACAGGCAACAATGCAACACCTTTAGTAGGTGCAGTTATTTGCAATTTTTGAGATCCATCCTGTGCATGTAAGGCTCGTGTTATTTTATCAATGTCTTGTATCGTCAATGCATAAAGATTAAACCCTTTG
This sequence comes from uncultured Coxiellaceae bacterium, assembly GCA_964533645.1. Lineage (GTDB taxonomy): Bacteria > Pseudomonadota > Gammaproteobacteria > DSM-16500 > DSM-16500 > JABDBK01. The sequence continues at coordinate 16,916 of CAZHMQ010000010.1, read as the reverse complement.
ATATTTAATTGCTTTAACAATTCAGACAATGCATCCTGAGATTGCACCATCGTAAGTTGGGCAGTGTAAAAAGACGTTTGTTTTGATTTAAAATCATCATCCGATATTAATTCATTTTTATGAAGAAACTCTGCTTCCGTTAATTGACTACGGCTATGGTTAAACTCAGTTTTAGCTTTAATATATTGCATTAACGCATTTTTATAGTCGGTCTGAAATTTATCTGAATTTATGGTAAATAATGGCTGCTTAGCATTCACCTGATCACCATAATGAAATGCCATGTCTTCTATCACGCCTTCTGCTGGACTGGTGACAACGACTGTTTTTAAAGGCTGAATCAACCCTGTGTAATAATATCTTGTTTGAATGGGTTTTAATTCTGCAGTGATGATGTTTTGATGTGTCTTTGCATCTTCCGTATCGCGACCACATGCGCTGATGCAAAACAACATGCTTAACCATATAACCCAACGTAGTAACTTCATTATTTATATCCCCCTCTCTTCCCCATATCGCACTTCCACCTTCCATGTTTTTAAGGTTCTTCCTATCATTTGATCCAAACTTACCAGCGCTTTTAAATAATTGATGCGCGCCAAGTTCAAGGCTTGACTGCTAACAATCAATTGCTGTTGCGCAGACTGTAATTGCAAACTATCAATCAACCCATGCGAATATTTTTGAAAACTAATCGCATAGGTTTTTTGTTGAAGTTTTTCTGCATCTTCTGCAAATTTCAAAGCACGTTCTGCGCTAAAAATACTATTCCATCCATTAATTGCACTCGTTTCCTTACTCCATTTTTCTTGTTGTAAGGCAATCGTTGCTTGGCGCAATGCAATTTTGGCATTTGCTACGGCGATTTTGGCTTGCTGATCATCAATAGGTATGGTCAATTCCAACTGCACCTGATTCGTCTGATTGACACCATTTACTAAACTTTGTATACCGGCATTAGGACCACCGCCCGTGCCACTACCCGCATGAGTTGATCCAGACAAATTTAATTGCCAACGAGTATGATCCTGCGCCTCTAGCAAGCTACGTTTTTTTGCCCCATCAAACGTAATTTGATCGCTTTGAAATTGAATATCATTTTCTATGGTTAATCTTTTTGATTGCGCTAAACTGGGAATCCGATATTTTTTAATAAGTGCTGCAATATCTAAACTGGTAAATGTAATTCGTGTATTAGGATCTATACCGATTGCCGTTAACAGAGCATAACGCGCCTGATCCAAACTATTTTTATCATTCTCAATACGAGTTTTTGCATTCGCCACATCGGCTTCTACTGTGACTAATTCAACTCCCGCCTTACGACCTGATTTAATAAAAAGACGAGTTTGTTTAACAGACACTTCCGAGCGCTGCAAGGCTTCTTGATCAACGCTTAAATTCTTTTGCGCAGAAAGCACATCAAGATAACCATTAATAACGGTAGTCACAGTATTACGCAAAGCACCTTCAACGTTTAAATGACTGATAATTTGACTGTCCATCGCGTTTTGCAACGACGCCTCAACCACTGGCCGGCCGAATCCTCGCATTAATGGTTGCATGACCTCAAGCGTAAGTCCAGGATGAAAGTGATCGCTCTGATTCACCGTGGGTGATAATGTCATTTTAGTACCATAAGGTGAAAGCCATGACGCTGAGGCATTTGCACCTGTGGTATTTTGGGTAACGTAACCCTCTTCCTCTTTGGTAATTTCATAGTTTTTTTGTGTCGTGCGCGTTGCAGAAAAACTATAGTGGGGCTTGAATTGCCACTGAGCGAGCTCTAATGCATATTTTTCAGAAATTTGGCTTAGTTGTGCTTGCTTAACATTAGGATTTTCGCGTATTGCAAGCAAAATCGCTTCGTTTAATGACAGAGTGCGCGCCGCTTTAGGCTCCGCTTGGCACACACTCAAGAAACATTGCACTAACATCCCTATGAAGAGTAGTGATAGCTTAGCTCGCGACATACTCACGGCTAAGCTTTGCTTTATTGGTATGTCGTTGCATAGCTAACATGACCAAATGTGTTAATAATTCTGTATAATGGATGCCTGAGGCTGCCATCAATTTAGGATACATACTTATGGCGGTAAAACCTGGAATGGTATTCACCTCATTGAAATAAATTTTATTTGTTCCACGCTCGATGAAGAGGTCCACTCTCGCCATGCCTTCGCATTCTAGCGCTTGAAAAATATCCTTAGCGATAAGCTGAACGTTCTGTTTCAAGCTATCTGAAAGTGGCGCTGGAATAATCAGTTCGGCCCCGTTTTCATCCACATATTTTGATGCATAAGAATAAAACTCATGTTTAGCCGACGGTCTTATTTCGCCCGGTACACTGATAATAGGATCTGCGCCCGCCTCAAGCGACTCAAGTACCGCGACCTCAATTTCAATCGCATCTAAACCTTGCTCCACTGTAACTTTTGTATCATATTTAAAAGCATCATGAATCGCGGCTATCAAATTGTCAGGGGTTTTAACTTTATGTACACCGACACTTGATCCCGTATTTGCGGGTTTTACAAAAACAGGATAGGTCAATTGCTCAGCGACCGCATCGCAATAATGTTTTGGATTTTTATCCCAGTGACTACGTTTAATGACAAGATAGGAAGGAACTTCGATACCCGCATTCTGAACCAATCGTTTAGAAACATCTTTATCCATGCTGACGGAGGAGGACAACACACCACATCCTACATAAGGTACTTCAGCAAGTTCAAGCAACCCTTGCACCGTACCATCTTCACAAAGCGGACCATGAATCACAGGAAAAATGACATCAAATAAGCGCTGCTTAGTTATTTCTGTCGAAGCTAACGCTGCGAGGGCTGTTTGTGTAGGTTTGGATTGGACAATAAGCTCAGGATTAAACAGCATTCTTTCTGCATCGCGTTGCAAACGTAACATCGTGGGAGCATGAAGCTCCTTATTAAAAACATCATCGCCCAAAAACCAACTACCTTGTTTATCAATACCTATAGGCACTATTTCAAAACGTGATCGATCTAAATGTTGAATCACATTCGTTGCTGACACTAACGAAACTTCATGTTCCCCTGAGCGACCGCCAAATAAAACGGCGACACGGAGTTTTTCAGCTGTGCTCATAAGCGATCCTCAAGTCTTAGCAGGGGCTATCCAGCCCCCGCGGATGTTAGATACTTTCACCTTTTAAATCTTTTTTAACAGGTGCTGGTTGTGCTACTGATGTGCTGGTATCAGCAACAGGTGCTTGCTTTGCTGCACAACCTGCAAACAAAACAACAGATGCTACTAAACCTAAAAAGAGTGCTATTTTTTTCATGATTCATCTCCAAAATTTATTTATATAGTTATAAACGCAACGCATCGCGTTATAAGCGTGCAACTATACCTTTTTCTTGGCATAACTACCAGCATTAAGCAGATCTTGGATTTTATTTATCACAACGTGGAAGTGTATAATGTTGTCAACCTTAGAAAATTGCAAAAAAAATGTGCGTTCTTAAGATCCGTTTCAGAAGCGCCTTTTTGGCCCTGCTTTTTTGGCGCTACTCTCGAGATCCTTTACATGGCCTACAGCTTTCTTACTCAATCCTGCCAAACGTTTCATCAACGTCTTATTATCGCTCAATGTTCCCCTATCCAAATCTTTTATCACGCTATTTATATCCTCATTTTTCCTCCATAAGCGAGAGTTTTGCCGGATTTTCGTTTCACCGTACTTGGTCTTCATAAAAGCTATTTCTGCCTGTAATATTCTTATTACCTCAGCATTTCTAGTTTGCTCGTCTTGAGTCTGCACTATTTGGGGCTGGGGCGGTTTTTGCTTCTTGATACTCTCAGATTCATGGTTATTCCTTTCTTCGATGAGGGGCTGAATCTTCTTCTCATAGGTATCAATGACAGACCTTAGTAGCATCATTTGTGCGGCTGATTCACGCCCCCCCTGAAGAGATGTTGCATAACTCTGTTGCCAATAGTTAAGCATGGACAATTTTTGCGCATTCTTCTCTTCTTGTAACAACATCTCCACACTCGCGCTTAGCTGTTTTGCCTGGTTTTTTAGTGTGTCTAATGATTCGTTTTTATTTTTCGCCGCATTTCTACCGCGTCTCATGTTAGCTCTCCTTTTTTTATTGAATTTTACTAGGGTCTGTCGTCAATTAATCCCCACCCACGTCGTCCCGCGACTTGTTCGCGGGATCCAGGAGAGTTGTAACTGCTATTGCCGCGACTGGATCCTGCGGACAAGCCGCAGGACGACGGGGTAGTGGGCAATTTGAGCCATCTAATTGACGACAGACCCTAATAAAGTATAACCCAAAATTTGTACTTTTAGTGATGCAAAGAAAAAGGTATAGTTGCATACTTATAACTCTATATTTGTATGGAAGAATTGTACAACATGCTTAGGAAGTTAGCTTATACTGTGATGGGCATTATGTTGACACTATGTCTGTCCGCCTGGGGACCTTTTGATTGGTTTTTTACCAAAACTATCACACCTCCCAAAGGAAGTGAAAGCTGGGTTCAAACTGAAATTGATCATATTCGCGTTCAAGCAAACAACATCGACATTGAAGTGTTAAAGCTTGGCTTAATAGCCTACATCAATGCCAAACATCAAGGTGTTTCGCAGAAAGACTTGCTCACTATCATAGATTATTCAAAACCGTCTATTCAAAGGCGACTATGGGTAATTGACTTAAAAAATGATAAAGTTTTATTCAATACTTGGGTGTCGCACGGAAAAAATAGCGGAACAATCAACGCTACCTCTTTCTCAAACAAGCCAGGCAGTTTAAAATCCAGCATTGGCGTTTTCAAGACTATGAGCGATCCCTACATGGGCAGTAACGGCTATTCTTTACGCTTGGTAGGGCTTGAAAATGGAATTAATGACAAAGCATTACAACGCTATATTGTTTTTCACGGCGCATGGTATGCGCATCCTGATGTCATACAAAAACATGGCTATTTAGGACGCAGCTGGGGTTGTCCAGCAGTTAGGTTGGACACGGTAAGACCGCTCATTAACACGATTAAAGACAATTCACTTGTTGTCGTTTATTATCCTGACAGAAAGTGGATAAACAATTCGACATTTTTAGCTGGCTGAGGATTGATTGACTCATGATTAAAAATTTAAAAAAACATATTATAACAACATGCACAACATTGTTTATGGTAGCTGGCGGAAGTCAGTTGTTTGCTATGGAATACACTCTTCCATCCTTTAACGATAGGTTAGTAGGTGAAGTTCAAAAAGCTAAAGCTCATTTTGGTGACAATACAGCTTCTGTCTCAAGCCGCTACAATTTAGGTTTAAACTCCATTGTCGCTGCTAACCCTGGAACGACAGAAAACACCCTGAGTACACGCGATCTCATCATACCGACAGCTTTTATATTGCCTCCTATGGCTTATAAAGGAATGATCATCAACCTCCCTGAAATGCGTCTTTATTACTTCCCTGAAAATGGCGACAAAGTTATCACCTACCCCATAGGTATAGGCAAAATTGGTAACACTATCCCAATACAAAACTCGGTGATTACCCGAAAAAAACTCAATCCCTCCTGGATGCCAGGAGCTGATGTACGCAAATACAATGAACAGCAAGGAGTAAACTTGCCTCGCATATTACCTCCAGGACCTGATAATCCTCTTGGGCATTATGCGATTTACCTTAGTATTCCTAGTTTTTTACTTCACAGTACCGTGGCCCCTGAAAGTATAGGCAGGCGCGCAAGCTTCGGTTGCATACGCTTGAATGAAACCGACATTCAAGAATTATTCCCCATTATCCAAGCAGGCACTGAGGTACAAATCATCAATATGCCTAATAAAGTCGGTTGGCGCGACGACAAACTTTATCTCGAAGCTCATCCTATGCTAGAAGAACATGATAAAGGCATGGATACCAACTTAGATGACATTGTCACTGCCATCAATAGTCAGTTGCCTAAAGGCAGTAATGTCTTGATTGATTGGCAATTTGTTGCACATCTTGCTGGCGAACCGGATGGGGTGCCGCATGAGATTGGGATGAAAATGAAAAGCTAAGTCCAAGGTACAACCATGAGATAGTGGGCACGCTGCGCTCATATCATTACCCATCATGTAAAGTTGAGAATGCCATAAAACTATATATTTCATATAGTTATAGATTTTTTTGCTCAAAAGACAAGCAAATTTTGTTTCTCTGATATAATGTATATATCTACGTGTGTAGAGGATAATGCTATGACTCGTGCCAGGAACAACACCAAAAAAAATGATGAATTTTTAATCAATGGTAAAACATGGGTAGTAGAGAAAACATTAGGCGCAGGCCATAGAGGCGTTACTTTTTTGGTTCATAATAAAGAAAACCCTAATGAAAAGGTTTGTTTAAAAGGACAAGACAATGAAACAAGAGCACGGGAGGAAGCAGCGGCCATAGCAAAATATTATGGACACAACACTGAAGTGGCTCAAGGAAAACATAAACACTTCTATATCACTATGCCTTATTTTCAAGGAAAAACGCTAGATAAGTGGCAAAAAGAAGGACAATTAACATTGTATGAGAAAACCGTCATTGCTAGCCAATTAAAAGATAAGCTACAAGAACTAAATCAAGAGCATGGGTATTTACATCGCGATCTTAAAGCTAACAATATTATAGTTGATATAAACGAAAATGGTGAAATCAAGGTACATATCATTGATCTTGGCAGATCGATTTCACTCGATAAAAAATGGTTAAAGCCAAAAACCAGCACTCCTATTTCCCTCTTTGTTGAAAAACAGATGGCACCTGAATACAGAAAAGCTAAACGTGTAGGTGACAATGTTACTCAGGATATTGGTATTCATTCTGATGTGTATGCATACGGCAAGATTTTTAGATCTTTGTTCCCAGAACATATTCACATTTCAACCAGGTTAATCAGTGATGAGAAAACAGCAAGAATGGATGAGTTTGCGAACCTTACTAAAAATCTAGAGCAGTATTTTAACAATGAAAGGGATGCGCTTATAGCTCAATTGGATAGTATACTGACGCACAGTGATCATAAGAATGATGATGATGCAGCAATGATTGTATCTAATTTGTCACAACTAAGAACGGAATTGGAGAAAGCAAAGTATTCTGACAAATCTTCTATAGCGCTTATTGAAGAGCGCTGCGAAGCAATGAGAAAGATGCTATCACCCAAACCAGTTGCATCCGATGGTGGTCGTCGCATACCAAAACTCTTAAATCGTTGTAAAGATTTTATCATTTCTTATGGTGGTGCCAGAAACTGCACAGAGACAGAGATAACAGCAGCTACACTAAGATTTTTAGAGAATATGGACAAAATAACAAGCGCAAAACGACAACGTGAAGCATCTAAAAAAACAATCCAAGATACGGTGGAGGGTGATGCATCAACTCGACAGCGTAGGAGGACGCAGGAGCATCTTATTCACTCGAAGGATGACAAAGCTGCACCGGCTCCTCATTCATTAGATAAAAATCAGGCGCCCACTCGTGACATGAAGCCAACCAAGCGTAATAGTTTATAGTAAATCTAATTTCTGTATTGTGCTTATTGGCAATTTGTCGCGCATCTTGCTGGTGAACCGGATGGCGTGCCGCATGAGATTGGGATGAAAATGAAAGGCTAACTTCGTACTACAACCTAACAGCAACTCATTGAATTAATTGAATTTACCTTCATTTGATGATGAGCTTTGACTCTTTCTGATCTCACTTCATTGACTGAAAATTTTCTTTTATATATGCTATACACATTTAAAGTGTGTATAATTAATGATAAGGACACAAAGTTAAATGAGTAAGATTTACAGCAGCCGTGAGATTATACGAATGATAGAGGAGGATGGGTGGTATGAAATTAGAATTACTGGCAGCCATCATCATTTTAAGCATAGCGAAAAAACGGGTACTGTAACTATACCTCATCCAAAAAAACAGATAGGTAAAGGCTTGTTAAATAGCATTCTAAAACAAGCTAAATTGAAGGAGAAATAATTATGATTATTGAATATATTGGATTAGCTGAAAAGGTCGAAGATGGCTATAGTGTTTTCTTTCCTGACTTTCCAGGCTTTGGTTCCGCTGGTGATACTTTAGAAAACGCTAGAAAAAATGCCAAAGAAGGGTTAGTCGCCCATATTGAGTTAATGGTTGAAGATGGGGAGCATATTCCAAAGCCATTTTCTTTAGATAAAGTAATGCAATTACCAGATGCAAAAGGATGTATCCCATTAGTTATTTCCATCATTGCTCCATCAGGTAAGGCGCAGCGTATTAATATCACGATGGACACAGCATTGCTTCAGGCTATAGATTCAGTAGCTACTAGCCAACATAAAACTAGATCAGCTTTATTGGCAGAAGCTGCGCATAGACTGTTAGGCGAGCTTTGAAAATAAGGCTCCTGTCATGAGTCTTCGCAAGCAGATTATTTTCTAATGAGCGATAAGACTGTTTATAGGAAATTAGAATTGAATTAGGGTCTGTTTGGAGCACTATGCTACCAAAATGCAACCCCCGCCCCCAAAGGCGCAATACCTAAATGTTTTGCTAAGGTTTGCCCTATGTCTGCAAAAGTTTCTCGTTTTCCTATCGAACCGGTTTTTATGCCAGGTCCGAAAGCAATGATAGGGATGTTTTCGCGTGTATGATCTGAGCCTATCCAGGTAGGATCACAACCGTGATCCGCTGTAATAATGGCGATATCACCCGGCTTCATTAAATGTTCAAATTCAGGTAGTCTTGCATCAAATGCTTCGAGTGCTTTTGCATAACCTATCACATCACGACGATGGCCATACAACATATCGAAATCCACTAAATTGACAAATACTAAACTGCCATCAGGCGCCGTTTTTGTTTCATTTAATAGAGCATCAAAGAGCGCCATGTTACCATCGCCTTTGACTTCTTGAGTGATACCACGATGCGCATAAATATCAGCAACTTTACCTATAGCAATGACTTCACGACCCACGGCTTTAAGTTTATCGAGCAAAGTCGCCTCCGGCGCAGGCACTGCATAATCACGTCGATTGCCTGTTCTAACATAATTTCCAGGCTTGCCTGCAAAAGGTCTTGCAATCACTCGACCGACGTTATAAGGATCCACTAAATCACGCGTAATGATACAAAGGTCATACAAGCGATCCAAACCAAAACTTGTCTCATGCGCTGCAATCTGAAAAACACTATCCGCTGAGGTATAAACAATAGGTTTACCCGATTGTTCATGCTCTTCACCCAGTTCTGCAATAATTTCCGTGCCTGAGGCGTGCTTGTTGCCTAACACACCTGGCAAATTACCGCGTTTAATAAGTTTTTCTAAAAGCTCTTCTGGAAAACTAGGATATTCAGGTGGAAAATATCCCCAATCAAACAAAGCAGGAACACCCGCAATTTCCCAGTGACCACTAGGGGTATCTTTACCAAAACTTTTTTCGTGAGCACAACCATAAGCACCTTCAACGATAGCGGGACTTGTCAATCCAGGGACGGGCGAGCCTTTGCTCACTATAGCTGCTTCATTTAAACCTAAACGAACGAGATGAGGAATATGCAACAATCCACTTCGCACATGCTCTTTATCTGCTTTGCCAAGCGCACAGTACTCCGCAATATGTCTAAAAGTATCTGCACCCTCATCACCATACTTTAAGGCATCATCCGTTGCGCCTATGCCAAATGAATCCAGTAAGATAATAAAAGCTCTAGCCATACTATGCTGAACCTTGTAACTTACAGTGTGTTTCTTTTATTAATAAAGCCACAAAGAACGACACCACAAACGCAATAGGCATCATCAACATCGCATTTAACATATCCGATGCGGTATAAACCGGTACACCATCCACCATGGTATGATCCCAACGCCATTGCATCGCCCAGCCAAATAAGGGTTGAAAAACCACACCGCTGAACATAATGACGGTAGAAACAACACTAATCGCTGTACTTGTTAAGGAGGTTGGATTGAGTTCTGCAATCGTTGGATAACTCAAGACTTGAGAACTGGTCACAAAACCCACCAAAAAGAACAATAACAACACCGTTGCAAAAGATAAGCCAGGGACATAAAGCAGTACTAACATCACTATCAAGGAAATGACCGCACCTAGCAACATAGGTAATACCCGACGACTCATGTGATCAGAAAGCCAGCCAAAAAAAGGCGAACCAAAAATCACGCCAACAAAAAATAACGTCGTTGCATACGATGCCTGCATCAAACTAACCTGATGTACCTGCATCAAATAATGTATACCCCATAATGCACCCAACAAAAATACCGGTAAATTCATAAGCGCCGTATAAATGCCGCCCAACCAATTTTGCGGGTTTAACATGACCAAACCCATACTTTTCCAGAGGCCTAAGGTTTGTAAATGCGCTTTATCGGCAATATGTTTATCACGATTATAAGATGGGTAATCTTGCACTATCACCAGAATCGCTAAAAAAATAACGGCACCCAAGCCCGCATCTATAAATACCGCAGAACGCCAACCCATCAGGCGACTCAACATGGCTAAAGGAGTTTGAGCAACCAATCCACCCAGCATAGCCATGGTCACAATAACACCCGAGACTAAAGCCATTTTTGTGGGAGGAAACCAACGACTTGCGATTTTTATACAACTTAAGAAACAAAAAGCAGCGCCTGCACCTACCAAAAATCGACCCGTTGCTGCCACAACATAAGTATCTGCTAACCCAAATATTAAGGTGCCCGCCGCCGCAAGCAAAACAGATATTAAGAGTATTTTTTTTGTTGAAAATCGATCTAACAATACACCCGCAGGAAAGAGAAATAAGGTATTAGCATAAAAAAACATGGAAGATAATTGACCCAACTGAGGTGCATTCAAGTGAAATGCTTGCATCAACTCAACATCAATAGCATTGAAAAGATTAAGTTGGATAAATGTATAAAAGAAAAATAGGGAAGCGGTAAGCGTGACCACCCAAGCGTGAGCTGTATGTGTTGCTTCATCTGTATTCAAAACCATTTCTCCAGTAGTGGATGTGGCTTGCATCTGTTCCTCCTCTCCAAATTCAAGTGTCTTTTTAGCATAAATGCAACAAAAAGACCATCATAACACTTCTAAATGCAGGTCAAGTAATCCCACTCGTCCCAATTCTAAAATGTTCTGGGGTAACCCACTCCACCCCCATGATATCTTCCGCCAAACGTATATATTGCAAAGCTTGCTCCACGGTACGTATCCCACCTGAAGCTTTAAAACCCACCGGTGCTTGGGATGATTTAATCACAGAAAGCATCACAGCAGCAGCTTCAATGGTCGCGCCTACTGATACCTTGCCTGTGGAGGTTTTTAAAAAATCGGCGCCCGCTGCAATAAGCTCATCACTCAGTTGCTCAATAATGGTTAAATTATCAATAACCCCTGTCTCTAAGATAACTTTAAGGAGTATGTTTTTTCCCACTAGCTCTTTACAAGCTCGAACCTTATTTAATGCGTCTGATTTTTTTCCCTGCAAATACTGTTTATAAGGAAACACCATATCAATTTCAGTCGCACCATCCGAAAGAGATTGTCGAATAGATGCCGACATCACATCCCATGTTTCATCCCCACGTGGAAAATTGACGACGGTTGCAACTTTAATAGAAGTGCTGAAAAGATGCGCCACGGCATCTCGAACAAAGGGTGGATACACACAAACTGCAGCAACTTCCGTCCCAGCTCCTTGCGCCTTACGGCATAATGCCGCAATCGATGCGGCATTATCAGAGTCTTGTAAACTCGTTAAATCGAGCAGAGAAAAAATTTTTTCCTCTATATCTTTAGTAACCACGGCCTATTTCCTTCACAAATCCATTCACAATCTTGATGAGATTACGCGAAGCTTGCTCACCATAACGCAATGTTCCTTCATGCGTGACTTTTTCAAAACTCATACCTACTGCAAGATTAGTGATGGCAACTAAACCCGTCACTTTCATGCCACAATGTCTTGCAATAATCACCTCGGGCACCACGGACATACCCACCGCATCTGCACCCAATGAACGATAGGCACGTATTTCAGCCGGTGTTTCAAAGGATGGGCCTAAGAGTGACAAGTAAACACCTTCATGTATTGAAATACTAAGTTTTTTTGCAACTTCAAATACTTTACTTCTTAACTCATCATCGTAAGCATTTTCAAGACTCACAAAACGTGGACCTATGGATTCATCATTCGGACCGACCAAAGGATTACCCGGCTGGAGATTAATATGATCATTAATTAACATAATCTCACCAGGCCCCATTTCAGTGCGCATCGATCCAGCAGCGCCAGTCACAATAAGCGTCCCTGCACCTAAATGCTTCACCATGCGAACAAAGGTACGTATCGATTCATAACTCGCGCCTTCATAGATATGCAAGCGGCCTTTCAAACACACGACAGGTACATCTTGTAAATAACCCATGACTAACAATGATGCATGGCCTGCAACACTTCCAGAATTAATGCCTGGAATCGCTTGATAAGGAATAGTAATAGGATTAGCTAACTGATCAGCCACTGATCCTAAACCTGATCCCAAAATAATACCTACTTTAGGTACAAAATTTGGCGCATATTTACGAATTGCGCTCATGGTTTCTTGCATCGTCACTGCCATGGATAGCTCCTCAATAGATAAAATTAATGTTCCACACTCTAGACTTTTTTAACGTCCTATTCAAGACATTACCGTCACTTCATGCTTGTGCTTATAGGTGAAAATATACGCTGCTAACTATATGAAAATTAGTTAAAAACATAAAATATGGAAATTTTTTTAACAGCATCTATACTCAATATATATATATGAGCACAAACAATGCAACGAGGGGGGGGTAGAGTGAAGCAAATTATACTTAGTATCACATCACTATTCTGTACCTGCTTTTTCATAGCAGCGACAGCCAATCCTATTGTGGCTCCGGGTGGTTTTAATCCTAGTCAAGTCAGCATCCATCAACAAGGCTCGACCATGACAATCAATCAAAACAGTCATACTACTTTTATTAAATGGAATCAATTCAACATACAAAAAGGTGAAACCACAACCTTTCATCAACCGAGCAGAAGTTCTGTGGCAGTCAACCGCATCAATGCTGCAAATGGTGGTTCTGAAATTTATGGCACACTTAATGCAAATGGCAGAATTATTCTTATCAACCAAGCTGGCATTTATTTTGGACCTACGTCATTTGTCAATGTAGGTAGCATTATTGCTTCCACTTCTGATATGACAAAATTTAATTCCCAAAAATATGTGTTTGATATTCCATCTAAATATCCTCATGCTGCTATCGTTAACCGCGGCACTATCAATGCTGCGGACTATGGCCTAGTGGCTCTTATTGGTAATCGAGTTGAAAACAGCGGCACTATTTCTGCTCGCGCAGGTAGCGTCGTCATGGGTGCTGGCAACAAATTCACATTGGATTTTGTCGGCGACCAATTATTGAATTTCAGCATTGATGAAGCCGCAAGTGATGATAATACCGCGCAAGGCATCAAAGATTTAGGTATAGCACATGTGTCTGTAGCTGCCGCACAAAAAGTTCTTGATCAAGCTATCAATACTACACATGCTCCTGAAGCCTCGCATTTTGCACAAATATCCAATGGCGATCTTATTTTTTCAAATGGCAAAATTGATGTATCAAGCAGAAGCACAGGTCAACGCGGTGGGAAAGTTAAACTCTTGGCAAATAGAGTTTTCATCGATGACGCAACCATTGATGCTTCCGGTGATCGCGGTGGTGGCGAAGTCTTGATTGGAGGTAATTACCAAGGCAAAGGCCCAGAATTTAATGCAACGATGACGTCGATAGGCCCTAACACGTTCATTAAAGCTAATGCAATAACCAAAGGAAACGGTGGTAAAGTCATTGTTTGGGCAAATGACACAACAAATTATGAAGGAAACATTGTTGCAAAAGGTGGTATCGAGGGCGGCAATGGTGGTTTTGCTGAAGTTTCAGGTCATCAACGATTAAACTTCCAAGGTAAAGTTGATTTAACCGCTCCTCTCGGGACAACAGGCACATTATTATTAGACCCTGAAAATTTAACCATTCAAACCACGGGACCCACCACTGCGACCTTTGCTTCAAACACTTACACTGGCAATGTGGATAACTCTATATTGACTGTGACTGATTTGCAAAATGCATTAGCTACTGCAAACATTTTAGTGAAAACCGGTACGGGAGGCTCACAAAACGGTGACATTACTGTAGCCAATGCTGTGACCTGGGCAACCACCAATACACTGACCTTAAGCGCATATCGTAATATTGTGTTAAATGCGAATATATCGAATAGCACAAATCCTGTGACAGTTAACCTACAAGCAGATAATACAGGGACAGGAACAGGAACCATACAGGGTACAGGAATTGTCACCACGACTGCAGCCGGGGCTGTCAATATTTTTTATAACCCAACCAATTATACCTCTCCCACGAATTTTACCGCTAATGTGAGTGGAGGCACCTTGACGGCTTACATGTTAGTCAATCAATTAGGTAATTCTACTGATGCAAATACCGTAAAGAGCTTGGGTGCTATTTCCAATAATTCCTCGTTGTGGAGTAATAACTTTGCGCTGGGAAAAAATATTGATGCCTCTGCAACGAGTGGTTGGAATAGTGGCGCAGGATTCTCACCCATAGGTGATACGACCACTTCTTTCACTGGCAAGCTTAATGGACAAAACTACGCTATCGATAGCTTATATATCAATAACCCTACCTTAGGCTATGCGGGGTTATTTGGAAATGTGAGCGGATCGAGCTCTACTATGAGTAATCTGGGCTTAACGAATGTCAATATTTATAGTGGCGGAACAGAGGATAATGCTTTAGGCGGACTGGTAGGAAAAATAACGGGTGGTACTATTAGTCATGTTTATGTGACCGGCACTGTCACTCAAGCTTCTACTGCGGGTTGTGATGTTGGCTGCGCCGTCGGTGGCGTCGTAGGCTTTTTAATAGGTGGCTCAACTATTTCAGACTCCTATAATACCGCCACAGTGACTAGCACTACTCTTTATAGCACAGGCGGGCTGGTCGGAGGTGCGAATGGAAGTACGATCAACAGATCTTATAATACCGGCACGGTGACAGGTCATACCGTTGGTGGATTAGTAGGTGGTTTTACTTCCAGCACCATCAATGATTCTTATAGTAGCGGCGCTGTGACGACAAGCGAAGGTGGTGGTGCCGGTGGACTGGTGAGCGGTGGTGATATAGGCACCATTAATAACTCCTATGCAACAGGATATCTCTCCGGTACGGGTTTCTTTGGCGGTTTAGTCCAATTCGCCAATGGTTATACCATCAACAATAGTTATTGGGATACCCAAACCACAGGTCAAGCCACAACCTCGGGCAGTGGAACAGGCATGACCACCGCGCAATTACAATCCGCACTGCCTACAGGCTTTTCATCGGGTACGTGGGGTATTATTTCTGGAACTTCTTATCCTTATTTACTGAGTCTAGACCCTAGTGCACCGCGTATCTTTTCAGGTACCACTCCTGTAACAGGGGGTCAATCTGTCGTCCTTGCCGTCAATGGTAGTCAGGTGGATACCGTGACCACAGGTAATAATGGTTATTTCTATCTTCAAGAACGTCATGGAACAGTAGCAGATAGCACGCCTTATCTGATTTACCTCAATGATGCAGGGACGGTAGGAAATCTCGTAGGTCTCACCAAAACCAGCGGCGATTCTACCACATCGCTCAGCATAGCTGCTAATACGATAAAAATAGATACGGGTAGTACAGGTATCGCCATGTCAGATGCCCTCACAGCAAAGGGCTCTTTATCGGATACTGACATTTTGTATGATGCATCTTTCGGTTCCAGCATCATAGGTAACCCTACCAATCCAGATGTTACATTGCAAACTTCTGGCACAGGTTCTATGACGTTAGATCGTTATCTCTATCTTTATGACTTCTCTGACTTGCCAACAGTTGGAACAGTTACCTTTAATACCCCTGTCACTTTTACTCCAGATACATTTAATAATGCCGGTATCGACCTAGGGACACAGACCTTTAATAATCCAGTCACAGTAAGTGCTGGAGTGGTGTTGCGAGCTGGTCTTGATATCAACCTATTATCTACTGTCGATGGTTTTGGTGGCCTCGCGGCATACGCTGTAAACACTGTCAGATTGGGAGGGGTGATAGGTGGCACTACCCCATTAGGAATCTTTGATATAGGTGAGTCTTCTGTGAGTGCTCCTGCTTCTACTTTAGTGAGTTCAAATATCACGGCGAGTGCTATACGCTTTTTTGGTCCTGTGACATTAAATGGTTCGGGTGCAAAAACACTGACAGCAAATAATATCAATACTCTCACGTTTAACTCATCACTCAATGGAGCATTTGATTTAACACTGAATGCCTCCACCACTACGCTGAGAGGTACCGTAGGCGCCATCACTCCACTCACCAGCCTCACCACTGATGCCGCCGGTACGACGACTATTTCTTCAAGCATTACCACAACGGGGGCACAAACATTTAACGATGCAGTGACGCTATCGACTCCGGGTACAAAAACATTCACATCAACTGGCAGTGGCAATATAGCGTTTGGATCGACAATCAATGGTGCATTGGGTGTAGTCGTCAATACCGCAGGCGTCACATCGTTTAGCGGAATCGTAGGCGGTGCCTCTGCCTTGGCTAGCTTAACAACCGATGCTCCTGGCGGAACGACTATCGCCGCCAATGTTTCAACGACGGGAACACAAACCTTTAATGATGCTGTCACGTTAACAGGTATAAGCCCAACCACGTTAACATCCAATGGTAACATCATTTTCAATAATGGCATCACAGGAGCGGGTAAAGATTTA
>CAZHMQ010000009.1:0-35475 GCA_964533645.1 uncultured Coxiellaceae bacterium | reverse complement strand
TTACACCCGGACAGATTATGTGCTACAGAACCGGACAGATCATGAATCACCTACATTACGACAAATGAAGGTTGACTATAAATAATACTAAATGTATAATTAATACTCATTTTAAAGAGTAGAGGTCACCGTGGGTCAGTCAGATTCAAAGAATGTAGGTATCAATGAGGTCAAGAATCAGAGCACTGCGCCTGTAGAAGAACCAGGCTTAGGAGAGAGATTTTTACGTCAAGGTCTGTCTAAACGTAGACGAGGAAAGTATCAGGATGCGCTTAATGATTTTAATAAGGCATTAAGTATTGAAAAAAATGCCGCTGCCTTTGCAAATCGCGGTTGGGTTCATACTGTTTTAGGAAATTATGCAGAAGCATTAAAAGATTATGATGAAGCGCTTAAATTAAGCCCAGATCATGCAGCGATCTTAAATCATCGAGCAATGACTTATAGAATCATGGGTAAAAATAAGTTATCACACATTGATAGAGAAAAAGCAAAATTACTTGAACCTTCCCAATATACTCTTTCATTAAAAAAACAAATGTATGATGAATATTTGTTTTGTGCAACTAGAGAAATGAAAAAAGAAAATGGCAATCTTCAAACTGCTTTAATTTATTGTTATGCAGCAAATCGATTAAATTTATGTGATGCAAGAGATTGGGATTGTCGTGCTAAAATATATGATATGCTAGGTGATCATGGCCAAGCAGAAATTTGTCGCATTCAAGTAGCTTGTATACATAGATCGCCTGGCGATGATGCATTTCACATAGAAAAAAATTACCAAGCCGCAATAGATTGTTATACTACATTTCTTGACACATACCCAAATGATGAGTTAGCACTTAGATGGTGTGCAGTAGCCAATTTTAACGTGGGTTATTATAAAGAAGCCATTAAATATTTTAATAGGGTTATTCAACAGCGTCCGACCTGTCCGGATTTAACCTATCGTGGAATGGCTAAAAATACATTAGGAGATTATGAAGGTGCATTAGAGGATTATAATAAAGCCCTTGAATTAATGCCAGACTATGCTATAGCTCTCAATCATAGAGCGCTCATTTATAATAAAATGAATGAGTTTAAAAAAGCTGACATGGATATACAAAAAGCAAGAATGCTTGAAAAAAATCAATATGGAAGCAATTTAAGAAAAGAATTATCCGATGTATATCGTGCTTGTGCGATAACAGAACTAAAAAAAGATGATAAAAATGTACAAGCAATTTTAATTTACTGTAACGAAATAGTTCGTCTACAAGGATCCAATCCTAATAGTTATTTACATCGTGCTACAGTATATCAATCCATAGATGAATGTAAAAAAGCAGAGGAAGATATTGAGTTTGCTAATGTTTTATCTCATCATTCGAATATTTATACCGATTTATATGATGCTATTGAAAAAAATCAAAAAGAACTTTTATTTTTACATTTAAAAAATCATAATGAAAAATTATTATCCTCTCCAAAAACCATTAATCCTGAAGGTGAAATCGAGCCTCTCATATTAACATTGGCACGTTTTGGTCGAACTGATTGGGTAGCTGAAATCCTAACATATAAAAATATTGATGTTAATGCAAGAGATGAAGAAGGTAATTCAGCATTACATGTCGCAGCAAACGAAGGTCAGTTTGAATTTTTTAACGTTCTGATGGAAAAATTTGCTTTGCCTCAAAATAAAAGGGGTGAAAATCCATTACATACCGCTGCAATAAACGGAAAAATTGAATTTTTGATTCATGCTTACAACATAGATTTAATGAAATCACACTTCGAAGATTTGACCTTCAGTGGGGAGAGTATTTTACATTTGCTTATTGAACATGGGAACATAGAGGGATTGATAACTGTATTGAAGCAATGTCCTTCGATGTCGGTACAAGCCATAAATCAAGCCAGACAAAACATCTTGATGTATGCAATTATTCATAAACCTTCTACCGAAGAGGATTACAAACGTCAATTAGCATTACTTGAATTGATTATCAAACATCATGTTGATATTTATGCTCAAGATAATCAAGGTTCTACCGCGTTACACCTTGCTGTTCAAACTAACCAGATTGAAGTTGTTAAATTATTACTTAGTAAGGAAGTATTTGTTGATACAAGAGATAATGCCGGTAAACTGCCTAGTGATTATACTTGTCCTGATAGCCCGATAGGAGTGTTACTTGCTGAAAATCAAGCAAAGAAAAACCCACAACATTCACCAAAAAAACAAACTTCATATGAAAACTTGGTGTTTGAAGGTGGTGGTGTAAAGGGATTAGCTTTTATAAGTGCTCTTAAAGCTCTAGATGAAGAAAAAGTTATATCGCTTGATGAAATTAAACGAGTGGGAGGCACTTCGGCGGGGGCTATTACTGCTTTACTTGTTGGATTAGGATTTAACTTTGATGAAATAGAACACTTGAGTAATCTTAAAACTTTGCCTAATTGCGATTTACCCCAAATTAAATTTTCAGCATTATTAGATGATCCACATGGATCAACTATTCTTTCTTCTAAAAATAAAGATTGGAGTGTTGAAATAGAAGAAACTAAACAGGTGGTTACTAGTCTTTCGCAAGTAAAAGGCTTAAAAGATGCATTAAAAGCTTATACAGATGGAACGATCAGCAAAGCAAGAGAACTGAAGGGTAAACTTGAACAAGAATTTTCTCCTGCACTAAGCGACTTAAATAATCATTTGGGCTTATGTGCAGGCGAGACTTTTTATAATTTAGTTGATATGCTTATAAAAAAACAACTTTCAAAAAAATTAGGAAGAGAAATAACAGAGCCTGTAACTTTTCAACAGCTAAAAGATGCTGGTTTTAAAGATATGTATTTTGCGGGCGTAAATACTTCAACTGGTTTGGTTGAATATTTTTCATATGAAGACACCCCTGACATGATTGTTGCCAATGCTGTAAGAATATCTATGTCAATCCCTGGAATATTCACTCCTCAACCTAAAATTATTAAAGATCATCATGGCATATGTCATGAGGGTGAAGATTTATATGTTGATGGTGGAGTTTTGCTTAATTATCCAATTAAATTATTTGATTTTAAGGTTAATGAGCAAGGCTTCCTTGATAGAAAAGTTCCTAAAATTAATAAGCATACTTTAGGTTTACGATTATCTTATCCTAAAAAAGATAATGTTAAACCAAGTGCTACTACAAAACCAACACTTATGTCTTGGCTTGGCGGAACAATAAAAACCTTGGGTGTCAATTATCAAGAAAATGATCATTTTCTTAATGGAGATTCATTTAGAACAGTTTATATTGATGTTCCAAGTATTGGTGTCGGAACATTAGATTTTGAACGCGTTGAAGAAGAAGCTGTTAAACAAACATTAACTCAAATAGGAATAGCTGGCGTTCGAGAGTTTTTAGGGCGTACCAGCCAAAGTAAACCCTTGTATGTAGAATTACCAGAGGCACTTGATAAAGAATACCGAGCTCATCTTGAAAGAATAGGTTATAAGCTGAACGGTAAGCCTATATACAAACTCAATCGTAATTGTCCCAAATTAGTATTAGCATTTTATAAGTCTCTTGATAGAAAAGATTTACATAAGCATCTACATGATGATCTAAATGTTTCTTTGTGGGCAAGAGATGATGCTGGCATGTCAGTTTTTCATATGGCGGTCATTCATCAAGAAATGCATGTATTACAATATTTATTAGAAACATATCCTAATGGCGCTCAAGCTGAAAATAATATAGGCAAAACACCCTATCAGTTAGCTGAAGAGTTGGGTCAACCTGAAATGATGGAATTAATGAAACCATATATGACAAAGCAAGCAATAAAAGAAAATAGGCAAGTTCATGAAGTAAAAAGTGTTGGAATCTCTTCAAGTCAATTTTTTTCATCAAATTGTTGCGCGGGTTCATCATCAAATCTCTATGCTATCGTGCTTGCTGATATTAAACAATTATTAGAACAACTAAGAAAGTATGATTTTGAAACTTATGCGACTTACACAGCTAAGCTTGCTAATTTTGATAAAATACAGGGATCTTATCAAGATGCAGTAAAGTTACAAGAAATTGAAAATGAGCTGAAAATTATTTTAAAAAATAAACCAAAAGGTGCATCTTTACATTTTGATATGCATTGATCGAATATACCTTAACATGCGAATTCCGGATAAGGACTCTGTCATGCCAGCTAATACTTATTTTATTATGTAAATCAAAAAAAATACAAAATTAGCATAAAAAGCATAATTTTAAGTAACATTGATGTATATATAGTAAATTAAAAAATTATCAATTAGCTGTAAATAAGGCATTATTTGAATTTATCAGTCATATAGCTATAGTTATTTTCTATAGCAATCTTAATGTAATGATGTTTTTTAAATCAAAAAACTCTTTTCTTGTCATCTCGCTTGAATTTTTTGCATGGGTCTATGCTAGCCTAAAGGTATAACAATACATAACGAGGTGGTCACCATGTGGAAACTACCGTCCAAGTCACTCTTAGCAACCCTAGTATGTGTAAGCCTTATTTCCACTGCACAAGCATGGGATAAAGGCATCTACTTAACGCAATATACACTTGAAAAGCCTGATAAGCTAAATTATTTGCTTCGCGAGGCTAAAGCCACTGGCATTAATACTTTTGTAGTGGATCATGAATACTATAGTTCGCATTATGCTCCTGCTTTAGCTAAAGTAAAAGCTGCAGGTATGAAAGTTGTGGTTCGTGTCGTCATATTTTCTAATGGTGGTAATGCAGCACAAATTCGTTCAGAAGCACATTGGGAAGATAAATTAAAATTAATTAATGATGCTATTAAATCAGGTGCCGATGCTATACAGCTTGATTATATTCGTTAT
The DNA here is from genome assembly GCA_964533645.1 of uncultured Coxiellaceae bacterium. Classification (GTDB taxonomy): domain Bacteria; phylum Pseudomonadota; class Gammaproteobacteria; order DSM-16500; family DSM-16500; genus JABDBK01. The sequence continues at coordinate 30,619 of CAZHMQ010000009.1, read as the reverse complement.
AGTTCTAAAGAACCTGCGAATCCACAACATGCAAAAGATGTATATCAAATCATTAAATGGTATAAGAAAAGAATAAATGCTCAGAATATCCCAATGGAAATTGATATATTTGGTGAGGTAGGTTATTACCCCTCTATGCATATCGGTCAAGATATAAAAATGTTTGCTGATAGCGTTGATGGAGTTAATCCAATGGTTTACCCATCCCATTTTTGGCCATACCAAAAATATTCTGCAGAACCTTATAAAACAGTTAATAATTCTCTAAATGCTCTAGCAAAACAATTTGATAATAATCCTCCATTCAAGATACATGCATTCATTGAGGCTGCTAATTATCATTATATTAAGAAGACATCCAATGCGGATAAACAAAAATATTTGTTGCAAGAAATACGTGCGGTTGAACAAGCTAACAAAGCTGCAGGATGGTATGTGTGGAGTGCTAATAATGTTTATGAAAATTTATTTCAAGTGTTAAAGAATAATAAAATAAAATCAGGTGATAGTAAAACCACAACGGCTGAAAAATAATGAAGAAAAAGCTCTATCGAAGGACTGATAGAGCTTTTTAAACTTATTTTAGTTCAATGACTTAGCAGCTAGTGCTGTCATGATATAAGAAATACCGCAAAAGAGTAAATCGATGCCGACAAATAATCCTATGATAAATAAACCGGATGCAGGCCAGCTAGCTAAAATGAGTATTCCCAATAATAATGAGATTAATCCATTGAAAAATCCCCAACCCCATCGAGGTGTTCTTAGTGAAAGACTGTAAATGATTCGGAAAATACCTACAGCAAGATAAAAAATACCTAATAATAGAGTGATAGAAATGGAGGCGATAGCTGGACTTTGGATGAGCATAACGCCAGTGGCACCATACAAAATTCCTATGAGTAAATGGAGAAAAAATCCACTCCATTTATGCCACCAAAAACTGAATGCGTCTATGATGATGACGATACCGCTTAATAAGAGTAAGGTACCTAAGAAAATCACTGAAAACAATGTGGTAAATGTGGTTGCTCCTATAGCAATGATACCTAATATAAAGAGTACTATTCCCCAAATTAGGAACCAGCCCCAATTTTTGCTATAAGCCTTTAAGTACATAGTGTCCAATTTCTGTAATGTATTCATGGCAGCAGTCCTTTGTTTCGACTTTAGCCATTTTTAAGTGACTTCACAAAACTATTACGGGCTGTTTACAATTCTACTATGCTGGCCCAAAATCCCTGATTTTCTGCGGTTCTCTGCTCACATACCAACAACGTATGCTGTGCTGCGATCCTCAAAAATCAAGGATTTTAGTCTCAGCCTAGCGAATTGTAAACAAGCCCTAGTTTTGAAAACATCTTTTTAAAAGTGGCCAATGTCCGGTTTGTATAGCTACCACTAAATTATAACCTACATTTTGATCATTTTGAAATATATGGAGAATACCCTGCTCATAATCTAGGATAATAGATTAAATAATTATCCAATTCGTACTTAATGATTAAATAGAGACCATTATCGTCCTATTATAAAATCGAGCTATGTTATAGTATAAGAAGAGAGTTTAAGGAGGTTGTATGAAAATTATTTCAATAACATTGCTAGTCTCCTTACTTATATTTTTTAAATTATCGTTTGCTTATGTCCTGAATTATGGATTTCTCGACGATACAGCAGGCGTGTATTTTAATGATAAAGATTGGGAAATATTTTATAAAGCTCAATTAGAAGCATTAAATAATAATAAAGATGGATCCAAACGCAGTTGGAAAAATCTACAATCAGGTAGTTGGGGAAGTTTTGTACCCTCTCATAGTGGCATAAAAAATGGTAGACATTGCCGAAATCTTACTATTGTTAATGCGGCTAATTATAGAATTGGTCAATCAACATTAACTTTTTGTAAAGTTAATGGAGATTGGAAAGGATTATAGACAAGCACTTGTATTGATAGTAACAGAATGCTCTCTTCGGTATTTTTCAAGTAATGAAGCATAGTTAAAATGCGTAATTAATACATCTTGTACTGATTTACCCGGCGGGATTTCATTACGATTCAAAGGTGATCTGGTGTTGTGTTTAAACCACTCTTCGATGGCGTTTCTTTCATAGGCATGTCCATCTAAGGTGCAAACGACAGGATCATGAATAATCTCTTGGGTGATGGGACAAATGAAATCTTCAGCTTCTGATTCTTTTATTTGAATATCTCCATAGCATTGTCTAATGAGACTTGCATAAATTTTTTTGAGTATAATAGTTAATTCATGAAGCAAACGTGCTGAAGTAGGTGATAAATCATTTAAGCCTGTAGATTCATGAACGGATTTACTTACTGTGGGTGCAATATAAAGTAATGAAGCAATAGCACCTAAAGTTCCTGCAGATAGAGCAGACCCAGTGATAAAAGTAGTAAAAAAAGTTCCATAATAAACCGCATTACTCATATTTTCGCGTTGATTATTACGTGAAGTTTTTAATGTTTTTTCTTCTGCTTTTGGCACATTCGAAATAATTTCTAATAATTTTCGTGTAGTCTTAATCATTTGAGTTGTTTCATCAGATAATGATGTAAATTTGCTTTCATTAAATTCTGAAATTGCTTTATCTATTTGTTGCATTAATTTAGCGATAATGTGGTGTTTCTCAAAATCGATAGATCCATTACCTTTCACATCTGCAGCCTCTTTTAATTCATTTTGTTTATCGCGAAGCTTGTTTAAGATACTTACGGGTTGTTTAAATGCTTCCGTCATTTCAAAACGTGAGGGAATAGATTTAGCTGTAAAAAATCCTGATGGCATATATTCTCCTTATTATGTAGCTAGCATGACACCGGTATTCAATAAACTTCTTTCTAAACCGGCGTATTTTGTCATTAGACTTCGCTGCAACTGTGCTGCTATCCTCAAAAATCAGGGATTTTGGTCTCAGCCTAGCGAATGGTAAACAAGCCCTAATGACAAAATAATAGGTTTGGAAAGAAGTCTAATAAATACTAACAATATCTACTAAACTAAGCAATTCATGGTAGTACCTGAAATGATGATTTAATTTTAGTCATCTCATGTCATTACGTATATTTTGTGAAGCAGGAGTATGACTTGTGTGTCCTTCCGCTTCGTTTTCTGTTATGGGAGGTAATTTAGGAGTGAACATCGGTTTAGTTGAAATTGGTGCACTGCTTTTTGATGTTACGGGAGTGGAGTTAGATTTTAATTCTAATGGATGGGGTAAGTCAATAGTTTGAGTAAGGTTTGTCGTGATTTTCATAGCCGGTGCGGAGGATGCGGGAGCATCATCATTGATATCTTTGCAATGGTGATAACCGAGATATCCAATGTAACTAAGGCTACTAAACGTAATAACACCACTTAGAGTAAGTGTGCAAACTCCTAGGACGAATGCTCCCGGTAATAAACCGATACCTGATGTACAGAGTGCTGCACCAACAAAAAATCCAAAAACGGCCAAACCATAATGCCACCATGGTGTTTTATGTTTGAGACTATATAATTCCTGCTCTAGTATGGCCGCAGTCATATTAGCTTTGTTTAAGTTGTTTTGCAGCGCTTCATTTGTTGTTTCTAATGCATGTTGAACATTTGCCATTTTTTTTATGTCATTACCATATTTGGAATGTAAATTATGTAACTGTTTTTCTGCATCGATGGTGCGTATTTCAAGCAAATTTTTTTGCGACGCAATTTCAGCTAAAATATATGCTTGTCTTATCTCCAGCTCATCAATCTCTTTTAGAAGTTGTTCGCGTGATTTGGTTTTTCTTACATCAGCAATCATTGCTATATTTTTAGTTTCTGGCTCTAAATTTATCATGGATGTCTTATTTTTTAAAAGAGCTGAAATTAAAATATCTAATTGCTGTTGTTTGTGTTTTAATTCTATTTTAATTAATTCAAGTTCAATGCTTTCCAATGTAGTCCGTATTTGATCAATATCTGCAGCTATTTCTTTTTGGTAGCGTGTTATATCACCTGAATGAGTGGTGCTTGGTTTGAGTTTTGCCATTTCTTCGATAAGTCTTATGATAATATTTTTTTCAGAAGCAATGATATTTTGTGGATCAAACGCTGTGGCAATAGAAGGCAGGCTTTTGTCAAATGTTCGTCTGGATATCAGTAAGTTATACGATGCAAAACCGATAATGGCAAGAGCGCATGCTCTATCAATGATTTGTTTGAGTTTGTCTTGATATTTTGTATTCACATGTTGATCAATGTAGCGGAAAATATTTTGCTTTTTTACATAAAATGCAACATGCTCACCTTGTTTTAGAGGTTTTAAAAAGCCAAATTTAAGCAGTGATTCAAGATCATTTTTATTTAATGCAGCATTAGAAAATAAATCAGCCTTAGCCATAGCGACATAGTTAGCAGAAAGCTTATATCGTTTATCTTTAGGAGTATCCCGTTCAATATCGAGAGATAATATTTCACTGATTAAAGCATCTGCTGCCTCAGCAGACGATAGTGTTTGTATGGTTGGTTTTTTAAGAAAAAACTTAGATAATACAATAATATCGGAAAGCAGTTTAATGCTACTGGTAAGATTGAGTGGTAAATCATGCGTCCATCCTTCAGGAGTTGATTTTTTTTCATCGAGTGAAGGGGTAAAGCTTTGCATAAAATGTCCTTTTTAAACTTTGTTAGGTGAATCATACACGTGTATTATTATCGTGAATAGAAAATTTAACATTTGTCAATGATATATTTTTAAACTTTCATGATAGAAATGGTTGATAAAATAATTAAAGTTCGGTAATTATAAAGTGTTGTCACAATCGCAAAGGAGTGTAACAATGTTTGGACATCATAAAGACAGACATCCTTATTCTTTGTTTGCAGGTAATAAAGGCTTTATCGCCGGCCCAGCTTTTCGAGGTTTTGGGTATCTTTCTCTTCGAACTGTTGAAACACATGATCCTTCAGTTAAAAAAGAAGGTGCAGATAAGCCAAAAAAAATAGAAGAAAAGACAGCTACTGAAGTACGGGATCAATATATCATCAACTACTGTTGTCATCAACAATTGATTGATGAGTTTACTCTTGAAAATATTGAATCGTTAAGAAAAAAAATTAATGATTTACCTGTTTTAGTTACTCCAAAAAAATATTATGCAAATTCATCTTATGAAAATATTCCAGAAAGTAAAGGAAATAATTTATTTTATTTAATTATATTTAATGCAGATTTGACGGATAAGGCAAAAAAAGAATTATTAGAAGTATTAATTTTTGATAGAGGTTATGATAAGTGGGCCATACAACTTTTTCACAACCCATTTTACAGAAAAATGCTTGAAAATAGTTTTTGTTTTCAAGTATTAGAAGAGACATACATTAAAAAATATGTGAAAACAAATTTTCTTCCAAAAAATACGGAAAATCATTTTTTATTGCACTGTTTTCAGAACTCAACGCTTCGTCCGGTAGACTTTTATAAAATGCAAAAAGATTGTAATAAAAAATTTCAGTTATTATTTAATTGGATAAACTCTCAAACGCATGCTCTAGATATCATTACTATTTATAATACCATCCGACATGGAGATTTTGAACTTAGTAATGATCATTTAAAATGTTTTCTTAAAATTGCCAAACAAAAAATTCTTGATCTAAAAATCAAAAATTCGAACATGAATTATCATGATGAAGCACAAATAAGAGATTTTTTAGATATCAATCGAAATAGATGGGTATCTTGTTTTACGTGTTTTTTTACACGTCGTTCTGTTGCTATTCATGGTATGATACAAAATGGTAATATAGCTCAAGCAACGGAAGCATGGAATCATGAAGAAAAAACATTAAATAATTTTTATAGTCAATATGGGTTGAGATAGCGGTTCAGTCGTATTAACTGATCCGCACGCATATTTTTATAAAGATGGCTGAGCTTTTTTGCCTGACAACATTAAAGCTCTATCTATGAACATGAGTACACTGGAATCGATTTCGTAACCCGTTGAGATAATGTCCTTTCTAAGATTTTTTAGTTTTTCGTTGAATGATTCAGGTCCTCCTGTAATCTCAATAAAAGCATTTATGTATTTGTCGATAGCTTCCATAGCTTTTGGGTTACTTTCTTTGAATTCGGGATCAGCTTTGAGTTTCATCATTTCAATATAGGAAGCAATGAATTTATCATCTTTAGCATCTGGAAAGTATAGTGGATTTTCAATATATTCCTCATTGATGTACCATCCTTTAATAATAGTAGGCATGACTATCACGGTCATGCTTTCTGATTCTTGTTTTGCTCTTTGACCATAATTATCGTATTCTGACACTACTTCATCCACATGAATGAGATTTAAAGGGGGAGATGTATTAATTTTGGCAACAGCAGAGGGTCTTGTGATACTATAGTGTGATTCAGGATCATAAGCAGAATACCCCGCATGTCGAGAAAAATCTGTTGCAACGGGTAATTTGGTTGTTAGACAAGCGAATCTCCCTAAACCAGATTCTAGATGTCTTTTGACTTGACTCGGATCCTTTCTAAGTGCATTCATTATTTCGTTTATGGATTTGCCTGATAGTAATTCTCTGCCTGCTATAGGTTTTATGGGATTAAATTTAAAAGGGATACCGGAATATAAAAAAGATGTAATTTTTGATGCTTTTTGAAAAAGAGTTTTTAAGGCCATAATAGTCGCTGTTAATAATTATAATAATAGGCGATATAATAACACTAATTTATAACATTAGTGTGAAGTTTTTACAGGCCGTTTACCATTCTACTATGCTGGCCCTAAATCCTCGATTTTCTGTTTTGACTCAGATTATGGGTTCAATACCTTATTTTTATTATCCCATATGCCCGGGTCTTCTATCCCTAATCTAAAAATGGATATGCCGCCTAATTTATATTTTATTGCAAGATTTCTTTTATATTTAAACGAAAGTGCATCCTCAATGAAGATATATTTATTTAAACCAGCCGAATCATAAAATGAAAAATGAATTTTATTGATATCATCCCAAAATATGCGTGGCTGAAGTTTTTTTATAATATATTGTAACGTTTTATAATCTAATGAATTATAGTGCATCACAATGCGTGTCGAATGGGGGATGGCGCCCATGTACCAAAGACCGGAATAGGTTGGTACACCTAACGAAATTTTATTGGCAGGGATAAGGGTTAGAGCATGTTTAATCACAAGATCAACCCACGGCAGACTTGCTATGGGCCCTGGGATAGTACCAATACCATGTTGATCGTAAGCCATCACCGTGACGAAATCACTTATTTCACCGAGTATTTTAAAATCATAAGCACCTTGCCAAACGGTGTAGAGTTTTTTTTGATAATCGGTTGGAAAATGATTATCCATCAGTGTAGGTGCAATGGCAAAACTAATGATAAAATTATTTTTGTGAAACAAATCCGCGGCTTTTTGATAGAAATCAGTTAAAAGTTTTTTGTCTGCTAAGGGAATCATTTCAAAATCAAATTGAATACCATAAAATTGGTTCTTTTTACAGGCAGACAATAAAGTATTTAATGCCATTTTTTGTGCGTCAGGGTTTGATAAAAATTGATGAGTGAGTGCGGCATCGAATTTGCTATTCGTTACCATTGGCATGAGGCGAATATGATTTGTCTTACCAAAATTAGTCACTGATTTATCAGCATCACCCGACACATTTCCTTTATTGTCAATGACATATGCCTGGAAAATAATGGTGTTAACAATGTTTTTATGCTTAGTTAAAGCTGACAATGCTTGCTGTTGCTGATCACGTAATACGTAAAAAACATTCTCCATGCCAAAGCTAGTGGATAGCATGAAAAAATATAATATAAATACTAGCATGATTCGCATAAGCTTATCTCACTTTAAAGTCTGAGCTTTCACCTCTTGCTACTATGGTGGGATTATACATTGAAGTCGCTGTAATGGCTGGTACAACATAGTCGCCTGCATTTGTTGCTTTAATTTTATAAATGATTTCTTTTACATCTGACGTAGCATCTGTGAAAAATACAACACGATCTTCACGAACATCAGCATAATCGACATTTTTGAAAGCCACCGAATCATTGACTACTTCAAAACCTCCCGGTAACAAATCGACTATAGCAATATTATTAAGATAGGAATGATCTAAGGCACGTATTCGTATATGAACTTCAATTTCTTGGCCTAATTCAGCAGAGGTTAGAACATTTTGTGCCGTATCCCTATACTCACGAAAGATTTCTACATGTTTTTTAATCGTTGTGTGAGATGGGTTTAAATCAAAACCTGTTTGTGCGATTTGATAAAAATAATATGCATTAGATGGATTCGTGAATTGAATCGATTTTATCGCATCAGCGGAGCTAATTTTTTGATATGCATTGTTGGTTTCAGGGAATGTAACAGATTTGTTGTTGCTAAGTGTAGCAGAAATGTTGAAGATGGTATCATGTTTTTGATTCATGCTTTTAGCATACGATGCTAATGCCAAACTGGTATAACTTGATAAAATAGTATTCATTTCATCCGAGCTCATGGTTGTTATGAGTGATTGCACAAGATTGTCTCCTACACGGGGAAGATAATCTGGGAAATGTCTTGCAATCAAATAAAGATATTCTGCTTGTGCAATGTTTTTATTGTAAAAGTCAGAGTCAGTGTCTGATGAAGACTTATTGGGTTGATAGGCTTTCATTAAGCGTTCGCCATCGGGATAATTTTTTAATAATAGATAGGTAGAAGCCATATACATACTCATGATGTCTTGATGCCAGACTTTAGGAAAGTCTTTTTCAAGATAGAGTTGTAAATGAGTTAAGTCATTGGTGGTTACTATTTCATTACGCGTTAAAATATAAATGGCATAAGCCTTAATACGCGCTTCATTTAAGTTGGATACACTTTGTGTAGCCAAATCTTTGAGATAAGCTATACCGTTACTAAACATTTCCTTAGGTACATCATACCCACGTGATTTTGCTTCCGTTAAAAAGTGCATGGCATAGACGGATGCGAAGGAATTATTAATGTTGTTGCTCATGTCTGGCCAATAACTTATGCCACCATTTGATAGTTGACGCTGTGTTAACATGTGAATGGTAGATTGGATTTTTGTAGTTAACACTTTTGGATCTGTCGTAAACCATGGTTGATCCGACATGGCGAGGAGCGGAAATGCTTTACTTACTAATTGCTCTGTACAGCCATAAGGATAATTATTTAAATAACGTTCCAAACCGTAAACTAAAATTAACGGACTTTCAGAAATAGCCGCATCAGTCGTTCGTTTTTCTGGATAAAGTTGACGATCAAGTTTAACTAGATTGTCTTTTTTATTAGTATAGCCACTATTAACGGTGGTTAAATAGGTACTTGCTGGCCGTATACTAAGAGTCGTAGTAATCTTGTTTGATTGATTGCCAATGCCTGCTGTGATGGTAATAGCAGCTGACCCTAGCATTGACTTTGCTTTTAATTTAAGACGAATGGTTTGTTCTTTTCCCTCGCTGATTTTGACCGTTTGCTGCGATGCACCTAACAGTTCAAGTTGAGGTCCCGTAGCTATGCTCACATTCACAGGTGCATTTGTTCCCGAGCGCTGTAAATTATTAGCGATACTTGCTGTTATTTCGAAAGTATCGTTTGGTGCAACAAAAGTAGGTATATTAGGATTGATAATAAAATCACCACGTACTTTAGTGAATTTATCACTTGATCCAACAGCATCATTCGATACAGCGACCGCCATAACGCGCAAGGTCCCATTGAAATAGTCAGGCACGTTGTAACTTAATGTTCTCGGCGTTTGATCGGTATCGACTATACCTGACCAATACACAACAGGTAGATCCGTTTTACGTTTAAATGGATTGATGTATTTACCTAAATCGGATTCTCCACCATCACCACCTACGGCAGATAATTCTCGCTCTGCTACGTATTTCGGTAGAATTTGGTCTAAAATTTGTTGTGTAGTAACTTCAAGTGCTCGTTTTTGAAAAAAGAATTCTAGTGGATTAGGAGTTTGATAATGAGTGACTTGAAGTATACCCTCATCCACGATAAATATAATGGCTTTACCGGGTTTATCAGAGGAATAAGTGATAGGTAAAGATGCGCCTGGTCGGGTGACTTCTGGAGTGTTTAAGTTAATGATAAGTGTGTGACTTCCCTTATTCACAGTGAAAGGTACGGTATTATAGGATAAGGGACTCATGAAGATTTCAGGTGAGTTCCAGTCTCTTACGAATGAGACGTTAACATATCCACCACCTTGAAAGTCTTTGGGAATATGAATTTTTTGCAGAGACGTCGTCGTACTAGTCTGAAACCATTGATAAGCATAGACCTTATCGCGCTCTATGGTAATAAAACCGGATCCAGGATAAGGCGTGGTGATTTGCATTTCTATGTCTTGATCGGGTAGAAACTCTGTTTTACTGAGCTTTATGTTCAGTTCGGCATTCTTAGATAAAGGCTGCTGACTTTCTCCCACCACAGTATAATTCACACGAGATAATTCAGTGCCATTTTTATCAATGATTTTAACAATGAAATCACCTATGGTATTGCTAGGTAATATGTAATTAGTTCCCTTTTCATTGATAGTAAATTCGGATTTGCTTAATTCACTTGATTGAATCAACGATTGATATTGATAGGTTCCATTGTCATTTTTTACTAAAGTTGTGACAGGGCTTTGTTTAAGCAGCTGTAAAGTGAGTGGTGTGACTGCAAGTTGTTTTAATTGTGGGTCGATAGCGATAAAGTTGATTTGTCGTTGACTGTTTTGCTTAATATAACGCAAATCACCATCCGCTTTATAACCCACGAGATAGGCTAGAGGACTGACTAAGGCAGTAAGTTGTGTATTAACACTTCGACCACCTTCCGCTTCAAACCCTTCAGCAAAAAATGTCAATTGATAACTTGCTTTGTCAAAACGATCAAGATGTAGCGGAAGGTTTGCTATGCCTTGGTCATTTGTTTTGACATCGGTTAGAACTTCGGTAAATACTTTGGGTGCTTTTTTAGGGTCTAATAAAGGATCAGTAAATAAATAGTCGGCATATTGATTAAATTTGACAGCTTGAGGGGACAACAATATACGACCGCCAATTTTTCTATTTTCAGCAGGAGTACCGTATAAATTGGTAAGATTAACAATAGCAGATAAATCATTAGGTGAAATCCAACCTTTTGTCGTTTCTTGCGATAATTTTGCTGTAATATGCATGCGATCAGGTAAAAATTCAGCGACTTTGAAAGTTGTCGATCCTAATAAGCTACTGGAATGTTTATCCTTCACAATAAATAAAAATGCATTATATTGACCCGTAGCTGAAGTATCGGAGGTGTCAAAGCTTGTTGTGAAATAACCCGAAGCATCAAGAGTTAAGCTTTGGTTCAGTACTATATTGCCGCGCGGGTTAGTGACCGTAAGCTGCACGGGTAAGCCTGCAGCTTGAGCTTGCGCATAGGCTCGTTTTACAATGACCCCTAAATTGACTTTGTCTCCTGGACGATAAATTCCTCGATCTGAAAATAAATAAGCACTGAGGGTGGATTGTTCTTCACTGTTACTAACCACACCACCTACATCAAAACGTGAAAAATTCAATTCCCTATCAACATTTTTGTAAGGAATGAATGAAACATCATTATTTAATCGGGCAAGATAAACAGTAGGTTCACGCTCTTCGATAAAACTATCTAGGTTTGTGAAATAAGCATGACCATTAGCATCAGTCATGCGGGTAGCAATGCCTAATCCGTTTTTTCCTAAAACCGAAATAGCGGCATTAGTAACAGGTTTGCCTGTTGAAATAGATTGCGCAAAAACATCGTGACTACCATCATGATTATCTTTTACTAAAAGACCAAGATCAGTAATAAGTATAAGTCTATTTGCTTTGACTGGTAGATTTTCTTTAGTTTTAGGATCCCATCCATTAGCTTGTAATAGAAATAATCCGAGTGGGCCACTTGGATTTGACTTAACATTAAGATATTTACCTAAGTCTAGCGCGGTATATTGTTGTTTAGCTAAATGAGTGGCATCAAATTCCCTAGTCTCAGAAAATATTTCACTGATATTTTCTTTATTGAAGCGATAAAACAGAAACTGCGGATGACTGAAGCTACCTTCAGTTTGTGTGACTAATTGGTTAATATCGCTAGGTAACACTCGCGCAATGGAAAATTTAACAGCAGGTACACCGCGTACGGTAATAGAAAGCTTTTTTTCGCCACTTAATGAGAGTAGTGCGCCTTTATGTAAAAAACCAATTTCTTTAGGATATTCAGGGACTTTAATGACTGTCATATAATCATTGGCTAAGGTAAAGTCTCCAAAAGCCCGCGTGCCCTTATCAATTTTTAAATAAATATATCCTGGTTTTTCGACATTCAATTGATAGCTATGTAGCGTTGCATAATCTCTATCGGTGGGGACAGGAGTGAGCGCGAGAGGTGTAGCAAGAGCTAGGATATTCGCGCTGACTTCACCTGGATTTTGCCATGCATAATTAGATTTACTTTTTTCGGTTGCTGTAGCTGGATAATCTTGGGGCAATAAATAAGCGTGTAAGTTTTTATTAAGAATCACTTCTGTGACACCGACGGTGGTTTCGATGTTTAAAATTTGATTGGGTTGGTCTCTGTCGTTACGTATGATGTTCGCTGTGGCTTGATTAATTTTAAAATAACTCTCTGCGTCGGGTATAAGTACAGTTTGTGTGAGGTTTTCAGTGGTTTCAGAATCTCCGACAAGTGCTTTGATGCCTTTATGAAGATTAATTTCAAGATAGCGTGTTATTTCGGGTAGCTTAAGCGATGCTGAATGAACATAAGCTGTGCGTTTATATTTGTCATAAGTGATAGTGAAATTAAAACGTTCCGCCATTTTGCTTTGTTCACCATGGCTTATAGCTTGTAATATAAGCTTTACGTTACTCTCCAAGCTCTTCACATTGACGGGATAATTAAAACTGAGGGTGGCAATGGCTTCACGGGTATTGGGGTTTACAGGATCTTGATAGAATTTGAATTCAGTGATGTTTGCCTTAAAGGGTTGTGTAGTAAATGTATAATCCAATGATTTGATTGGTGTTCCTTTAGCAAGGATCTCTTTATTTATATGAATATTATATGTTTGACCTGCAGGCCAATCTATGTTTGGCGTGAAAACTAGGCGGTTGTCGTTCTCCCAAACCCAGGTTCCAGCGATGGCTGGAGATATTGTAATGCCTTTAGTGACTTGTTTTCCAATGAGATTGAGCGGGGCGACCAATGCATTATTTGAGCCGGGTTTTTCATAAGCAAATTCCATCGTGAGTGGGTGAGGGATCAGTTCATCCGCTAAGGGTGTGATATCGGGAACATTTATATGTGCCACAATACGATTGGGTTGAGGCAGATTTTGGTAGACAATAAGCGTGCCTGTGAGTGCGATGAGTGCGATGAGTATCCCCCAAAAAAATCGGCTATTCGCCCATATTTTTTGGCAAAGTAGCTTAAGCCAAGGTGGACAAGTCCATGATATTTTCCCGAAAATAAAGGTGAAAAAAGAGCCCACAGCATGAAAAAATCGTGAAAATAAATTCGTTTGCATATATACTCGGTATGCTTATGATCAAGGTATTAAGAAAGCATAGCTTACCCCTAGTTTTGTTGTTTGTCAGCGCATCTTTAGGGTTTTTTTTGATTCCCAAACCACCCCTTCTCGAAGAGGTGAGTTTTTCTCGTGCTATTTATGATAATCAGCAACATTTATTGCGTTTAACCCTTAGCCAAGATGATAAATACCGTCTATATACCCCATTAAATAACATTGCTCCCGATTTGATTGAGGCCACTTTATTGCAGGAAGATCAATACTTCTATTGGCATATGGGTATCAATCCCTTGGCAACCATGAAGGCCATATGGCAAACCTATGTGATGAAATCTCGCAGAATAGGTGCCTCTACTATTACCATGCAATTAGCCCGTATCTTATATGGATTTGATTCAAAAACGGTGGGTGGAAAAATCAAACAAATCATTTATGCCATACGGTTGGAGTCACACTACACTAAGAAAGAAATATTAGAAGCGTATTTTAATCTAGTTCCTTATGGTAATAATGTGGAAGGAGTGGGTGCTGCTAGTCTGATTTATTTTGCGAAATCTGCTGATAAATTGTCCTTACCAGAGGCGCTTACTTTGAGTGTGATCCCGCAGAACCCTGTTCAACGCATGTCAGCTTTAAAAAAACTTGAGACGAGTCGTAACATATTATTTACGCGTTGGTTGATGAAACATCCAAAAGATCAAAATAAAAGCGCATTTATGGGCTTGCCGTTGCAATTGCGCAAAATCAAAGAGTTACCCTTTCTTGCGCCGCAATTTGTGAGCTCTGTATTAACATATGCACCCCAAGATCAATCGCACATTGTGACAACCTTGGATTTGCGTTTGCAAAAAATCGTTGAATCGGTATCTCGTCAGTATGTTTTACGAAAAAAGAATAATGGAGTTAATAATGTAGCAGTACTGTTAGTCGATACTCGTGATATGAGTATTAAGGCTCTTCTCGGTTCAGCAGATTTTTATAATTCTGCTATTGGCGGTCAAATTGATGGATCATCCATAAAACGTTCACCGGGTTCGACCTTAAAACCGTTTATTTATGGGTTAGCTTTAGATCAAGGTCTTATACATCCAAGTACGGTGTTAAAAGATGTTCCTCGAAGCTTTGGAACTTATAATCCTGAGAATTTTGATTATGAATTTATGGGTCCTATAAGAGCTAAAGATGCATTGACATTGAGTCGTAATATTCCTGCGATTTATCTCGCAGAGCAACTTTCCCATCCAAATCTTTATGGATTTTTGGAACAAGCTAATGTTAAACAATTAAAATCACAAACGTATTATGGTCTTGCTTTAGTGTTGGGTGGTGCACCTGTGAGCATGCAAGAACTGGCAAGTCTTTATGTGATGTTAGTAAATGATGGCGTTTGGCGTCCATTGCGTAAACGTAATGATGAAGCTATACAGGGCGGTAAGCATTTATTGAGTCGTGAGGCGAGTTATTTAGTACTCGATATGTTAAAAGATTCTGAATCTTCAAAAATTCCGGTTTCTTGGAAAACAGGAACTTCATCTGGATTTCGCGATGCTTGGGCTGTTGGTATTTTTGGTCAGTATGTTTTAGCCGTGTGGTTCGGAAATTTTGATAATCGTAGTAATGCTGCATTTGTAGGTAAAACCCTTGCTTCTCCATTACTGTTTGAGCTTATAGATAGCATCCATAAACAAACTGGTCCTGTTGTTTCTATTCAAAAAAATCCTAATACCATGAATCTTACAAAAATTGCCGTTTGTAAAGCTTCAGGAATGTTACCGACAAGATATTGCAAGGATACTGAGATGGCATGGTTTATACCAGGTAAATCACCTATCAAAACTGATACGATTTATCGAGAAATTCCCATTGATAAGAAAACTGGATTACGTGCTTGTCAATTCGATGAGAGTACCCGTTTTGAAATTTATGAATTTTGGCCTACGGATTTATTAAAAATTTTTAAACAAGCAGGGATACAACGACGAATTCCTCCTGATTATGGAACTCAATGTAAGTTGGATCAAAATGGATTAATCCCACAAATCACATCGCCTCAGCAGGCAAAAAATTATGTGCTACGTAGTCATGCGGTAGGGGGTAATATAATACCCTTTGCTGCGACGGTTGATGCGGATATTCGCAAATTGTATTGGTTCGTCAATGAAAGTTATGTGGGTTCAACACAGGAAAATAAACCGTTTTTATGGACAGCAAAAGCAGGACAATTTACCGTTAGGGTAGTGGACGACCACGGGCGATCAGATGCAATGGATTTGATAGTTAAAATAGATAATTAACGTGAATTCTTAGATAAGCATGCTTTTTGTGCTTATCTTAGAAGATCGTTATCCCGGAAAACGCTTTTTGTTTGTCCGGGATCTTCTGCTCTGGTATGCTGTGCGGCTAACTTTAATGAGGAATAATAATGATCATTTTACAAACGAATCAGGGCGCTATTACGATAGAGCTAGATTTTGAAAAAACCCCGGTCACCGCTAATAACTTTTTAGCATATGTGAAAGAAGGTTATTACGATGGCAGTATATTTCACCGTGTTATCAATGGGTTTATGATACAGGGTGGCGGTTTTGATGCTGACATGAAGCAGAAGAAAACAAAATCTCCTATTAAAAATGAAGCGAATACTGGTGGTTTAAATAAGCGGGGTACGATTGCGATGGCGAGAACATCGGATCCTCATTCTGCATCCGCACAATTTTTTATTAATGTAGCTGATAATGATTTTCTCAATTTTCGTTCAGAAACAGAAAGCGGTTGGGGTTATTGTGTATTTGGTAAAGTCGTTGATGGTATGGATGTCGTTGATAAAATTAAAGCTGTTTCTACAACAAGTCGATCAGGTCATCAAGATGTACCCGTTAACCCTATTGAAATAGAAAAAGCTATTGTTAGTAATGCATGTGAGACTAAAGAATGACCAATAAAGTAAAAAAACTATCCTCCAATCTTAAAAAACATATTAAAATATCATCGAATATGAAAGTTGAAAAATCACTTTCAGATACGCTGAGTAAACATGTCAAAAAATCAAAATCACCCGTAAGTGCTTTTGCAGAACAAACATTAAGGCACTGTAATGGTGGTTCAACGTTAGATGCTGCCTATTGGCTCAAAAATCATTTAGCAAATGATGGTAAGTTAGTGGTGACTATTGCTGGTGGATTGAGTTCATTTCAAGTGGGTGTCATGCTTGCTGAATTGATTGAGCAAGATAAAGTACATCTCGTTTCAGCAACAGGTGCTAACCACGAAGAATCTTATTATCGTTATGTAGCTCATTCGCATTACGCATATATTCCAAGTTATACGGAATTAACACGTGATCAAGAAGCTGAGTTGCGTGACGCAGGATTCCGTCGAATTACAGATACTTTTTTACCTGAAGAAGAAAGTGTACGTATCATGGAACCGCATTTACTTAACATGTGGCAAAAGGCACAAAAAAATGGCGAACGTTATTTTCCGCACGAATATTTTAGAAGATTATATTCAGAAGGTTTGATCAAACCTGATATCAATGCAAATCCTAATGATTGTTGGACTTATGCGGCGTATAAAAAAAATATACCTATTGTCGTGCCTGGGTTTGAAGATTCAACTATGGGAAATATCTTTGCAAGTTATACCTATAATGGTAAATACCGAAAAGATAAAAAAATTATGCTAGACCAAAATATTATGAAATCAGGTTTAGAATATTTTACTTTGCTTTATGATTGGTATATGGAAAATTCGAAAAAACATCCTATTGCCTTTTTACAATTAGGCGGTGGTATTGCAGCGGATTTCCCTATTTGCGTAGTTCCTTCATTAAAACATGATTTGCAATTACCTAAGGTACGTGATTGGGCTGGATTTATTGAAATTGGTTCTTCACCTATGTCTTATGGTTCATATTCTGGAGCGGGTGGTAAGGAAAAAATTACTTGGGATAAGTTATCGACTAAAAGTTATTATCAAATTATTCAGAGCGATGTCACCGTTGCCTTTCCTTGGATTGCTGCAGTGTTGTTGGATCTTTAAAGCAAAACACATCAGTCGTTTAAAAAAGCGACTGATGTTGCATTACTTCTAGGGTGTGTCGTAGGTTTGTGTATTTCTTTTATACAGATCGAGTGGTAAGTATAAAATTTCTCAATTCTTGCTATAATCTATCATATAATCTCTGGTTTATGGATTTAGGTAACTTTATGAAAATTAATGAAAATTATAATAAAAATCATGAAGATGAGGATGATGATAAGGGTGGTTCGTCGAGTGGTATAGAGTTTCGTTATCACGATATTGCGTCTACAGAACAACGTGATGATGCTCTATCACCGGAAGAACTAAAACGCCTTCAGGCAGTCCATAAAGATCTCCATAAAGCCCGCGTGGACAAGCAAAAAACCACTCGTAAAGAACGCAAAGAAGCTAAAGAAGGTCCTGCTAATTTAATGACTCGTAGTGCTTATAAAGGAGAGATGGGGATAGGAGGTGGAGGTACTTATTCAAAATATAAAACACATCCTATTGCCGTTAAATTTAGCGGTATACGAGATCAAAAAATTAGTGCTATACCAAGTGAAAATACGGCAGAAACGAATCAAGAACAAAAACAAGAATTAGAAAACAAAAATGAAAATAAATTAAGATTAAATTACCAACCAGGATTTAATCCTAAACCACGACCGTATTAGTATGAAGAGCGCACTATGATAACACTTGCTGATGCCATTATCGAAGAACGTATGGATGAAGTCATGCATCGATTGCAGTCTCGTGAAGATATTAATGCACTGGATGAATATGGTTTTACACCATTGATTGAAGCAGCTATTGCAGATAATATCAAGATTGCAAAAATCCTTATGGATTACGGAGCTGATGTAAATTTACAAGACGCGACAGGCGGAACAGCATTACAATGGACTGCCGAAAATAACAATATTCTTTTTACACGCTTGTTATTGGATAGAGGCGCTAATCCGAACAGTTATACGTTTGCAGGTCAGCCTGCTTTGGTGATGCCATTATTACGTGAGCAATCTACATTAAAGAATCTTCTATTGCAGTACGGCGCTCGACTTGATTTCGCGCAAGATTATATTAATGCAAAATTATTAGGTCATATATTTGAGCTCGTGGGCACCGCTGATATTATTGATACACAAAATAATTATGTTGAACTCGATTTTGAAGGATTTTATTTAGAATTTAGTTTAGCTATTATTGCAGAGTCTGTTGCACAATTTAGAGGACATTTTGCCGCAAGACATTTGCGTCAATATCAACGTCATTCACAACTCATTGTCGATGTTATTAATCGTGCGGCACATCTTGCAACGTATCAACAATATCGAGTTGATATCAATAATCATCGCGAAGATATTGATAAACTTTTAAAACAAGAACCTCTTCTTATGCCGGTTGCTTATGAAGGGCATGCTATTACATTTATTAAAGCAGGACATATATTCATTAAATGTGATAGACGTGAGGACAGTCGTCTTTATGATAATGTGATGTTTTATAAAATCACACAAACACAGCGTTTAACATTAGATTTAATAAAACAAATTATTTTTGTTAAACAATCCAGCGATTTTATTAACATCGATTTACCTGATATATTAGGTTTAGAGCCCATCACTGAATTAAAAGTTAACGCACAAATTAGCGGTAATTGTTCTTGGGCAAATGTTGAGGCATGTATTCCCGCATTATTATTTTTAATGTTTTCACAAGCTAAAGATTTTAAAGATAATATATCACGTTATAAAAACATGGCTTTAAATTTTTTTAATCAGTGGCGTGAATGGAATAAGACGCGCGCATTAAATTTTTGCATACAAAGTTTTAAACATAGTGATTATTTACGTAAAGTATGTAAAGCAGAAATTTTAGCGGCCATTTTATTTCAGTGTTGTAAGGATCAGAGTCCTCTTGATAAAGAAAGAAGTGCGGAAATTTTAGAGGTACTAACCTTGCCTGATTTTCGATATGTGTTGGAAAACTACATTAAGTCTTATGTTTATGAAGATCAAAGTGAAGAAGGTCGAGCTTTTATGCGGCGAATGAGGAACTTTAACTTTATAAAGTAACGTGAATTCTAAGATAAGCACAACGCTTTTTTGTGCTTATCTTAGAAGATCGTTATCCCGGAAAACGCTTTTTTGTGTTTAAAATAATTGTTTGCTAAGAATAAGATATGGTATTATTCATGGCGATATGTCTCATCTATTTTTTGTGATTGTTTAAAAGGAGTTAAATCATCATGAATTCTGCTATGTTAGGTACAATCTCATGGGTTTTAGTTATCATTGGCGGTATCAATTGGCTTTTAATTGGCCTACTCAATCTTAATGTTGTCTCTATGATATTTGGTGAGTCATTCATTGCTCGTCTTATTTACATAGTAGTTGGCTTAGGCGCATGTTATTTGCTTTATGTTAAGTTTCAAAAACCTAAGACAGGTAATGTCTAGTTAATTCAAGGTTAATCTGCTTGGGTTGAAACTATTTTTGTCATCTTGCATAATGGGATCTGTTAACCAACTATCAACAGACCCTAGTAAGATGACAAAAGAGACTAAATATGTCCTAGTGAAACACCAAAAGATACTGAGGTTACACCATCAGTTGCATTACCTTTTTTCAAACAAAAATTAACTCGAACTACGGGCTCTCCTGAGTTTAAATATACTATTTCTTAAAGGATTTGAATGTCTAAACAGGGAAATTTTGTTGGTAATGAAAAATTGCGATATAGCTTTGTTGCGGGTCTCTTACTACTATTATCATCGTCTGTTTATGCTTCATTCATAGAATCAACCATGGGAACGGCTGTTGTTAATGATGCGACGGCAAGTTATTTTAATCCTGCAGCCTTAACATTATTAAATAATCCCCAATTTGTGATGCTTGGTTCAGTTGCTTTTTTACAAAGTGAATTTACTGGCGACGCTACCCAAAAAATAACGGGTTATACACAATCGGGTGCCTCGAATTCCCATTCAACTTTTTATTTACCTTCGGTGTATTTAGCAACGCCAGTGACTCCTAAAATAACATGGGGTTTAGCAGTCGTTGCAAATGATTTTAATCGAGATATCGATGGAAATTCTATTTTGCGTTATGTTCAGTCCAGTAATCAAGTCGAAGATATTAATTTGATTCCATCATTGGGATTGAAAATAAATGAATATCTTTCAATAGGGGCAGGATTTAATTTTTCAAAAGCATATTTCATTACCGAACCTGTTTCTGGATTGCCAAGTTTAAATATACCTGATAGCAAAAGTCATAATGATTCAAGTGGTACGAGTTGGGGGCAAGATATTGGAATATTATTAAAACCCGCTAAATCTACACTTGTTGGTTTTAATTATAGAAGCGCAATGGCCTACGAATTTAACGGTAGCAGTTCTGTAAGCGGTCATCCTGGTTTAACTGTTTATAATTATCATTTTAATTATTGGATACCAGCAAGAAGTATATTGACTCTCGGTCGTTTTGTGACCCGTGATCTAGGATTTATCGCTACTATTCAGTATATACAATGGAATATTTTTAAAGATGTAAACATCTATAACATTGCAAATCAGATAGGTACTCAAGCGATTATTTTACCACATGCAAAGGTACACTATAATTTTCATAATACTTGGAATGTAACAGTAGGCAGTCAATATTATATAACCCCGGCTTGGGTGTTTCGTGTTGCGAGCAGTTATGTTCCGTCACCTTCTAATGGAAATTATCAAATAGATAATGGCGATAATGTTATTGTTGGGGCATCGACTGGCTATAATATTACTAAAAAAATCATTATTGATGGTAGTTATGCGCATTCTTTTATGTTAAATAAAAATATTAGTATTACAAGTTCCAGAAACTTTGTTGAAGGTGTCAATAAAGCTTCTGGAGACTCTGTTTCACTGAAATTAACGTTAAATATCTAACCCTTGAGCGGCCGTGCTTTAAATTCAGCGCTTACTTCTCCTTTGTGTCTGAGTGTTCCTTGAATATAGGTTTGAAATAGCTGATCAGTTTCTTTTGCTACATCTATTGTAAAATCAAATTTATCAACTAATTTAATGAGAGTAAGCATTGCTTCTTGCAGCGCCATTTTACGTCCTGGGCAATCTCTTCTGCCTAGTCCGAATGGAAACCAAGCATAAGGATTGTCATTATCCAGATGGCGGGATGTAAAAATATCATCGTGAGTGAATCGCTCAGGATTAAAGGTTAAAGGATCTTTATATAAAGAAGCCATTTTGTGCGTCACTAAGGGGGATATAACAAGAATAGTTCCTTTAGATATCACAATGTCTTGTGTAACATCTCTATTAGCATATGCTTCATCGTACTCTTTTTTTGATTTACAGGGAGGTATGTCAGCAATAATAAATGACTTTGTTGCTACGCGAGGGATAATAGGTATAGGAGGATTGAGGCGTAGAGATTCTTTTAATACTTTAGTTAAATAACTCATTTTTTTCAAGTCATCGCGAGTCCATTGGTCATTTTCAGGTCTATTTGTGTTAATTTCTTCGCGAATTTTTTTTAACACTTTTGGATGATTTGCTAATTGCATTAAGGTAAATTGTAATAAGCGCGAAGTCGTTTCATGTCCAGCAAGTAACAATAATGCAGCATCCTCATAGGCATTTGCTAACATGGTTTGCTTATTGTCAGACTTTTGAAAATGTTTTTGTAATATATTATGAGTGTCTTTTAAAATTTGATAATTAGGACTTAAAAAAGTTTCTGTAATAATTGACTGTAAATTTATTCTTTCTTTATCAAGATTACCCGTGGTTTTTAAGTGAAAATATTGTGCAATAGCGTTTAATCTTAACAATGCAACGTTTTGTAGATTAGATGAACTTGTGAGCGCCGTGCCAAATCCTGATGAAATAGTATCGACTTTGCTCTCAAGTGATGGAGCGTCAAGTATGCTACGTGTAAATAAATCCATAGCAATAGAAACCATAAATTTTTCAACAGAAGGAATTTTTACGACATCAGCATTTTTGCTTTCTAGTTTCTGAAGATATTCATCAATAATAGTTTGCATTTTTTCAGTAACATTATCTAACGCTTTGTCCTCGAATATCCATTCTTTAAGCGTATTTCTTTTGGCTCGCCATTCATCACTAACTTTCATCCCGAATAAATTTTTTCCGCCAAAAATATGATTAAAAGGGGCTAATATTTCCTGTTTATCGGTGTTGCTATCATTTATGATAGCAACTTGTTCTATATATTTTGGATTTGCGATTAGCAGCATAGGGGTGTTGCCATAGCTACAATAAACAATTCCACGTTTATCTTTGAGTGCAACTTCAGCCAATGCATTTATTTCTTCACCTAATTTTTTTCCATTGTCTTCTGAGGCATGTTGTAATCGTCCTAGGAATAGATTACCAGTTAAGCGTGAAACATCAGGATGATGAATGCCTGTGAAAGTTGAGAAATTAATCGGAGAATGCTCATATGCCCAAATAAATGCATCATAAAGTTTTGTTGATAAAGGTTTATTATGTTGAAAAAAAGATATGCTGGAGCGAGTCGTGCTCATGTTTTGTTTTCCTTATTAAAGTTATAGTAATGCAGCACGATGATGTTAGCGTAATAGTCGCGAAAATTAAAGTAACCAATTGACGACAGGCCCTAATTATTAGCTCGATAACGTAAGAATTTAGGAAACAAATAACAACATCCGATAACACTGACAATACATAATACGCCACCCGATATGATGGAGAACGAGACACCAAACGCAGCAGCAACTAAACCTGCTTCGGTATCGCCTAATTTAGGTCCGCTTAAGTAACTAATCATTTCAATGCCCGCTAAGCGTCCACGATAATCATTAGGTATAGTATCGTTCCACATGATACTACGAAAGATGCCGCTAATAGCATCAAATGCACCTGCAAGACATAGGAAAAATAAAGCAACCCATAGATTTGTTGCAAGTCCAAACAATACAATTGAAACACCCCATAAAGCTGCTGAGATAGCAATCGCTTTTCCATGATATTTAACCTGCTTAGTCCACTCACTTACTAATGAAAAAAGAAGTGCACCTAATGCAGGTGCAGCATAAAGTAATCCTAAAGTTTTAGCGCCGCCATGAGTATGTGCAATAGCGGGAAATAATGCGTTGGGCATACCAAAAATCATTGCAAAAAAATCCACAAAATACGTGCCCATGAGTTCTTGACGTGATTTCGCGTAACGTAAGCCGGACATCAATGCTGCAAGGGTTGATTGATCATGAAGCCATTTGGGGCGTGGAATATTGGACATTAAAATAAGTGTTATTAATGAAACGATGAAAGTAGATAAATCAGTAAGGTATGTAGTAACAACTCCAAAGTGTGCAATGATTAAACCACCCGCAGCAGGCCCTGCTATCATGGATAAACTTGCGGCTGAAGTTACTATAGCACTGACAGCGGGAAAATCTTCTTTGGCAACAATTTGTTGTTTAATGCTGTCGAATGCAGGGCGATGTAATCCCGTTAATGCTGACATAATCGTGGCAACAACAAATAAAACCCATATTTTTGGGTTGGGTAGATAAGCGTTTATAGCAAGTAAAATACATCCTATCGCGAGTATAGACTCGGAAAGGAATAATAAAATTTGTCTATGGTATCGATCTGCAAAAACCCCACCTATAAGTGCAGTAAAGAGTAATGGTATAAGCTGGAAAAGACTTAATAATCCAACCATAAGCGTTGAATGGGTGAGTTGATATATTTGGTATGGAAGTACGACACTGGTAATCATGGTTCCAAAAAAAGAAATCGTTTGACCAATAAATAAAAGTCTGAAATTTTTATTACGTTTTAAAATGCTATAATCAAGAATATATTTCATTATGGTTATTCGATTTCATAGAGCATGAATTTTATTTCAAATGCAACATAATGCCTAGTATTTTTTGTTATAGCGAAAGGCCACTTCGTAGGAAGTAAAAGGTTAAAAATTACGATGTATTTCTGGACCTTGGCCATTTTTAAAATGGTGGACACACATGGCTCGATGTAGCGTAGGGTGGGAAAAGGTCGTTCTTTGACCGTGCCCACCAAAAATGCAAGTAATTAATAATCACGCAATGTTTTGTCCACCCTACCTGTAATTTTTAAAAATGGCCAAAGTCCAGGTATTTAGCGTCGCTTAATAAGAAATCCTACACATAAACCTGACAAAAAGCCTATCCCTAATGCTTTCATAGGTTTTTTACGTATATAACCACTGATGCTTTTATTTAATACATCCGATTTTTCTTTGGCAACATAAAGCGAATCAGATAAAATATCAGCAGTGCTATCTTTGACCTCGTGAGCAGTATTTAACATGATGGCTTTTATTCTTGTAAGATCATCATACAAATCATGTTGTTGCTGTTTTGTTTTTGACGTTTTTAGCATGTCTCCTCCGTTTTGTGAGGTGGATACTTAATTATAACCTAAAAACTAACATAGGTTATATCTAGCCTAAAATTGGCCGATCTCTCAATATGAGATCAACACTTAATCATTTTAGCGGTGTTTATGATGTTATGCTAAATATACTTTGGATTTTCACAGCGTTATTGCTTGTTCTGTTGAATGCTTTTTTTGTAGCAGCTGAATTTGGTATGGTTAAGTTGCGGAACACGCGTGTTCAAAGTTTAAGAAAGCAATATGGTTTTAGGGGCAAGATCTTGGAAGAAGTGCATAAAAATTTAGATGCTTATCTTTCTGCTTGTCAATTAGGCATTACTTTAGCTTCCCTAGGGCTGGGTTGGATAGGTGAACCAGCTTTTGCTGATCTATTAGAGCCCGCATTTGACTATTTTAATATTACTTCCCCTGAGTTAAGCAGGGTGATTGCATTTTTTACTGCATTTTTTTTTATATCATTTTTGCATATTGTTATTGGTGAATTAATGCCTAAATCATTAGCTATTCGGCAATCAGAAAAAATATCAGTATGGACCGCAGTTCCTTTATATGCTTTTTATTGGTTAATGTTTCCCCTGATTTGTTTGCTTAACAAATGTTCTAATTATTTACTTAATGTATCAAATTTAGGGAAAACCTCTGATAAAAATAGTTTTTATTCATCCGATGAAATTAAAATGATTTTGCATACAAGCCGTGCGCATGGAGAATTATCAAAAGAAGAAACTGAAATCATTCAGCACACACTCGAATTTGCAGATTTACAGATTACCGAGGTCATGCGCTCTCGTGATGAAATGATAGTGCTCGATATTCATGAACCTGTGGAAACTCAGATAAGACATGCTTTAGAGCAAAGGTACAGTCGTTACCCTATATATGATAGTAAATTAAAAGAAATGATAGGGATTATTCATATGAAAGATTTATTTGCAGAACTTTATAAACAAAAAGAAATATCGAATATAAAACCTTTTATTCGTCCCATTTTGAAAGTGTCGCATCGGCTTCCTGCGCTTGATTTATTACGAAAATTTCGTGAGGGTATGCCGCATTTTGCATTAGTGTACAAAGGGAATGATACTCTTTTAGGTTTTGTCACATTAGATAATTTATTACATATTCTCATTGGTCGTATTAAAGATGAGTTTCATAAAACCCAAGAGGACTGGGTGAAAAACGGAGATGGTAGTTATACAGTAAAGGGAAAATGCTCTATTTATGGTTTAGAACGAGCTCTGGATAAAGATATCACTGTCACACAAGATGAACAAGATGTTGAAACTGTAGGTGGGTTGATTGTGAGTCGAGCGGGTATTTTACCAAAGGAAGGCTACCAAATGAGCTTCGAAGAATTTGATGCCATTGTTGAAAAAGTTGAGGGTTCTTATATACGTGCAATTAAAATTATACCGAAAAGGTAACAAAGCATGGAAATGCAATGGTTTATTAAAGATTTTGAAACGCTAAGCAATTTGGAATTATACAATATACTGAAATTACGCATGGCCATATTTATAGTAGAACAAAAATGCATTTATCTCGATTTAGATGACATGGATCAGACCGCCAAGCATTTATTTGCTATGCATCAACATCAGTTGATAGCTTATGCAAGATTACAAATAAATAATTCAGATGAAACCGCTGTGATAAGACGTGTGGTCGTTCATGAAGATTTTAGAAAAATGCGTTTGGGTACTACGCTGATGTTGAAAGCACTCGATTATATAAACTCATTAAAAAACATAAAACATATATCGTTAAGTGCGCAGTTTCATTTAAAAAATTTTTACGAGGCGCTTGGTTTTCAAGCCAAAGGCGAGCCATATGTGGATACGGGAATTTTGCATATAAAAATGATCAAACGGTAACTATATGATAGGAAATAAGATCTTGAACAGGCTCTTAGGCTATGGTCGTAGTAGGAATGGTGCTAAATAAAATAAAGTTGACCTTTTGTGTCAAATTCTTATAACATACTGTCCTTGATTGATTCTTTAATGAACATAAACTTATGCCTATACCTCATCTTTTTTTAGCCTTGCTTGTTGTGATTATTTGGGGCGTTAATTTTTTATTCGTTTCATTGGCGCTAGATGAAATCCCTCCTTTGCTTTTATGCGCAATCCGATTTTTGTTGACCAGCGTGCCTGCTATTTTCTTTTTTAAGTTATCGCGAGGATCATTCCAAATGGTGGCTTTGTATGGCTTAGTGATGTTCGCGCTGCAGTTTTCGTTATTATTTTTTGGCATGAGCGCAGGTATGCCGCCGGGTATGGCTTCCTTGATCATGCAAGTTCAAGTTTTCTTTAGCATGTTTTTTGCGGCGACTATGTTGGATGAAAAGCCTTATAGCTGGCAAATTTTTGGAGCTTTAATCTCGTTTACAGGTATTGCTATTGTCGCTATGCACTTTGATCAGACAGTGACTTATATGGGTTTTATATTTATTTTAGCGGCAGCGGCAACCTGGGGTTTTGGTAATCTTATGACTAAAAGACTCACTCATGTGAAAACCATTCCCTTAGTGATTTGGGGTAGTTTTTTCGCATGTTTCCCTATGTTTTTGCTTTCTTTTTTAATCGAAGGTTTGGATGTTGTTCAGTCCACTTATCAAGGTTTAACATGGTTAGGAATTAGCTCGGTTTTTTATATTGTAGGTGCCTCTACTTGGATAGCCTATGTTGCATGGACATGGTTAGTGAGTCGTTATCCGGTGGGAATAGTCGTGCCATTTACCTTATTAGTTCCTATTGTTGGTTTAATTTGTTCAGTCGTCTTTTTAGGCGAACCCTTGCAACTTTGGAAGTTATTGGCTGGAATATTAGTGATAGGCGGCTTGTGCATTAATTTATTGGGCAGCCGATTTTTTTTAACCAAACAAGTGACTGATGCTGGAAAATAAACGAATTTTTTATCTATAACATGTACCCCATACTCTACAACCGCCTTTTCCTGCTGGTTTTTTACAGCATGAATATGCAGTCTTAGATGGTGGCGGTGGTGGTGGAGGTGGTGGTGGAGTTGCAGTGGGTATAGGTGTAGTAGTTGGCGGTGGAGTGCTAGCCGGCGGTGGAGTGCTAGCCGGTGGTGGTGTGCTAGTAGTACTAGTGCCTCTGCTGCAATAAACCTCCCATTTAAACGCCAGAAATCCGTTCCGAGTATCTTTTACAGTGTAAGCAGCGATATTGTATAGATTATAGGTTGATGTATCAAAAGAAGCTGATAAGACAACAGTTCCATAAAAACTTCCACCTCCTTGTTCGCTAGCTTGGTATGAAAGCCCAACGGATGGAGTATAACCTAATGGACATCTTCTAGAAGTGGTAGCTTCAGCAGCCCCTCCATTCCAATAAGATCCCCCTGCGGCTGGTCGATTTGGACCCTTAATACCCGAGTCCAAAATAAAAAATTCTCTGGCAGGAGTAGCAGCTGGAGTTAATGACTGAGTAGAAACGAAAGTACTGTCACTGGCATTCTTATCGATATTAGCCGCGTTACAGATGTTATAACCTATTAAGATAAATGTTGTAAAAATCGCCAAAACAATACGTTTACTGGTCATAACTCTTTTTGAATTAACATCAATAGGTGTCTTAGACATGATATTTAACCCTCGTTAAAACGCTTATTATGTAGTATAGCTCATACTATATTATGTTTTGGTGCAATAAACCTCCCATTTAAATGTAAGATATCCATTACGAGTATCTTTTACAGTATAAGCGGCTATATTATATAAATTATAAGTTGTTGTATTAAACGAAGCTGATAAGACAACAGTCCCATAAAAAGCTCCACCTCCTTGTTCGCTAGCTTGGTATGCAAGGCCAACGGATGGTGCGTAGCCTGATGGACATCTTTTGGAAGTGGTAGCCTCAGCAGCCCCTCCATTCCAATAAGATTCCCCTGCGGCTGGTCGATTTGGACCTTTAACACCCGAGTCCAAAAGAAAAAAATCTCTCGTAGGATTGGCAGCTGGATTGAATGACTTAGTGTTTATATAAGTGCTATCACGGGTAATCGTACTGCTTGAAGTACTATCAGGGTTAATCACACTACTTAAAGTATTATCACGGTTAATTGTGCTGCTATTGGCAGCGCTACAGAGGTTATAATGCAATAACACCATTGTTACAAAAAATGGCAAAACAAGTCGTTTTATTGTTACTTTAGGTTTTGTAGGCATCATATTAAAACCTCGTTAAAAATCTCACTCTTATGTTAGTATAGTGCAGACCCATGTTATTATTAAAAATATATTAAAATCATAAAGTTAAGCTTTAAATTGCAGTACAATAAATTACCCATCTGAATGTAAGGTATCCGTTACGAGTCGTTTTATCAGTATAGGCAGCAATATTATATAACTGGTAATCGCTTGTATTGAAGTCAGCTGAAAGCACAACATGTCCGTAAAAATTACCTCCTCCTTGCTCGCTTGCTACATAGGATAATTTAATTGAGGGGGTATAGTTAGAAGGACATCGTTTGGATGTTGTTGCTCTGCTGCCGTTCCAATAGCTATTCCCAGCATTAGGCCTATCAGGGCCTAAAGTACCACTAGCTAGAGTAAAAAACTTTTTTTCATCGCTTAAAATTGGAGTTAGCGATTGATGAGTCATATTAGTACTATCAAATTTGCCTATGGCATAACTGATGGAACAAATAAAAAGCATCGTCATTGCAAAAAAGAATGACATCATTCGCTTTATCATTTGGAGTCTTTCATTTTTTGTAAACCAGACTCTGTTTATATTAAACATGATCAACTCCTCGTAATGTTTTTATAACTATAAGTTAACACTTTTTAGGTCTACTATTAAAGTATAGCTTAAAGGAGGGCTTTTTACAGAAACAAATCTACGTTAACAAATATAACTATATGAGTAAATTCAATAGGTTAAGAAGTCACGGGCAGAATGCATATTTCATCATGATGCCCATGGTTTAATAGAAGTTTTAATGTCCCATAAAGTAGGCTAAATTCCACATAATCCATAAGGAACCGGCAATAACAGCAACTAAGATGACGCCGGTGAATAATAAGGACATGACATTCATGCGGCCTTGTTCTGTTTGTGTGTTTAAGCGCAGAAAGCAGAGCACTTGGACAACAAATTGAATAATAGCTGCAATGAAAATAATTGCTAATACTTCATTCTTAGCAAATTTTTCAGACATCACGGCCCAAAACGCAATCAAAGTAAGTATAGAACAGCTGATAAAACCAAATAAATAGATACCTAATTTTTTTTGACCTGTACCGTAATCAGGTTGACTAACATCATGATGATTCATTAAATACCTCCCATCAGGTATACAATGGTGAATACAAAAATCCAAACGATGTCTAAAAAGTTCCAGAATAAACCTAAATAAGTCATACGTCGTTTGGTAATATGATTAATTTTTAATATAGGTAATTGCACAATCATCACCAAAATCCACAATAAACCAAAGCTCACATGCAATCCATGTGTGCCAACGAGTGTGAAAAATGAAGATGCTTGACCGCTAGTTGCCCAGCTAAATCCTTCATGTGCTA
>CAZHMQ010000008.1:0-38470 GCA_964533645.1 uncultured Coxiellaceae bacterium | reverse complement strand
GCTAATTCTGGATTTTCAACATCTAATTCAACGATGACACCAATACGATTACCGTGTAAATAAGTTCCTAAGGTATAAGCAGATTGTTTTAAGACTAAACGACGTACGCGAACATTTTCGCCTACTTTTGCAACTAATGCTTGTCTTGCTTCTTCGACCGTAACATCTTGGCCTATCAATTTCATCGTCATTAAAGATACTAGATCTTGAGCTTTTTGTGCAAGCGCTATATCTAAAATCGCATTAACAAATGACACAAAATTTGCATCTCGCGCAACAAAATCGGTTTCACAATTCACTTCAACTTGTACGACTTGTTTATTGTCTTGGCTTGCACGACTTGCCACTACACCATCAGCCGCAGTTCTACCTTCCTTTTTCACTGCTTTTGTTGCACCATCTTTACGTAATTTTTCGATAGCAAGTTCCATATCACCTTGCGTCTCTACTAAAGCTTTTTTGCAATCCATCATCGCGGCGCCAGTACGCTCACGTAATTCTTTCACTTGTTCTGCACTGATTTGCATATAAAAATACTCCAACAGATATCAAAACTTCCAGATCTCTGACTCACCCAGAGACTGGAAGTATAAAGAATGATAATTACTCTTCGTTTGCTTCGTCTTGTTGATCTTTATCGTCAATCATAGGTTCATCGACTTCAACCAATTCATCATTGATGTCTGGATTCGATGCTCTTGCTTCCAAAATACAATCTGCAGCACATTTTGCATATAAAGCAATAGAACGAATAGAATCATCGTTACCTGGAATCAAATAAGAAACACCTTTAGGACTATTGTTAGTATCGACAATTCCAATAACAGGAATACCTAAGCGATTAGCTTCAGCAATAGCAATTTTTTCATGACCCACATCGATCACAAAAACTGCATCGGGTAAGCCACCCATATTTTTAATACCGCCTAAACTACGCTCTAACTTTTGCTTGTCACGATCTAAGTTAAGGATTTCTTTTTTGGTGAGACGACCGAATGCGTTTCTTTCGAACATAGCTTCTAGTTCTTTTAAACGACGAATGGACTGACGTATCGTTTTGTAATTGGTTAACATGCCGCCCAACCAACGATGATCCACATAAGGCATATGACAACGTGCAGCCTCTTGTTTGACTATTTCTTGAGCAGCTGTTTTGGTTCCAACGAACAAAATCTTTCCTTTCTTTGATGCAATACTGCTCATAAAATGCATTGCATCTTTTAACATAGGAAGTGTGGATTCTAAATTAATAATATGGATTTTATTGCGTGCTCCATAAATATAAGGACCCATTTTTGGGTTCCAATGACAGGTTTGATGTCCAAAATGTACACCAGCCTTCAACATATCACGCATACTTACATTCAACATTTATATTCTCCTAAGTTTGGGTTGTGCCTCCACGCATCCTATATGCCGACCCTGTGGGGGGCACCCAGCAAATAGTTATGATACGTGTGCGAATTAAAGTTCCTAATTCAGCCAATCAAATTTTAATTGCCAATCAGGGACGGCCTTTATACCATAGATGATCTCATTCAACAATATTTAAGCTAAGAATAACCCATGACTGCTATTACTATAAAAAACCAGGAAGATATCCAAAAAATGCGCGTAGCAGGCCAACTGGCTGCGGAAGTCCTTGAAATGATTGGACCTTATGTTAAAGCCAACGTCACCACCGATGCATTAAATCAAATCTGTCATGACTATATAGTAAATGTCCAACAAGCCATTCCGGCCCCTCTTAATTACCATGGATTCCCTAAATCCATCTGTACCTCTGTGAATCATCAGGTATGTCATGGGATACCAGGACCTAGAGTATTAAAAGACGGCGATATTATCAATATCGATATTACCGTGTTAAAAGATGGATATCATGGCGATACCAGTAAAATGTTCGTTATTGGCAAACCCTCCATTTTAGCAGACAGACTCATCAAAGTGACACAAGAATGTCTTTATATGGGTATAGAACAGATTAAACCAGGTGCTCATTTTGGTGATATTGGAGCTGTCATTCAACAACACGCCGAAAAAAACCGTTTTTCCGTAGTTAGAGAATACTGCGGTCACGGCATAGGTAAAATTTTTCATGAACCGCCCAATGTGGTGCATTATGGAAAGGAAGGTACCGGTGAAACCATACTTCCTGGGATGATATTTACTATTGAGCCTATGATTAATGCGGGCAAACGTTTCGTCAAACTCTTGCCTGATAATTGGACAGTGGTCACTAAAGATCACTCCCTATCCGCCCAATGGGAACATACCATACTTGCCACCGAAACGGGATTTGAAGTACTCACCAAACGTTCTGATGAAACATTTTAGTCAACAAAGGTCGCCTTCGGCGTAAATAAATTTTGCATGGAGAGTGAACTCCATGCAAAATCTATGCCACGTGTGCTGCGCATTATAGTGGTGATCTTCAACCTCTACGATATTCCGCAATAATCTAATCTGAAGCAGGTGCTTTTATTATCATCTCCGGATTCTTTCTCAGACTCATTTAAAGTAGGGCTAGCAGGAAACAAAGAAAGTTTTACACTCGCTTGGGGAGAACCATGAGCAGATCTTCGCCTTAAACCAACATTAGATGGCTCCACGACAATGTCAACTTTTGCATGTGAATCCTTTAGCGTTGCTTTGGATGCTTTTGCTACTTGACCTGAAGATGTTTCCATTTTATTACGTAAATCTATTTTCTGCTTGTGCGCAAACATATGACGACTCGCTTGCTCTTCTAATTGTAATTTGTGCAATGCATTTTCTAATTTAGCATCAAGTTCAGCTATTTTTTTCTCCGCCGCAATAAGCTTGGCTTTGCAAAGCCCTAACTCCTTTGCATCATCGGTATCCAATTCTTTCACTATTTTATCGATAAACTCCTTCTCTGCATCTGTAAATGGATCATGTAAGCTGGTGTTAGACAGAATAGACGAATTTGATGATGAGTTAACTTTTTCGCGCATAACTTTCCTCCATGTCTCGAATTCATGACAGCGCTTGTATCATGTCATGTTTTTGTTTCCAATTGAATACTAAGAAAGTAAGATGGTATTTTATTCTAATATTCAAGGAGATTTAACAACATGGGAATACACTGGTCTAGCATCAACTGGGCACATCTTATTCTTATCAATTTTTCTTGCGCCATGCTTGTCATCGCAATTATTTTATTCATCTTTGACTGGATCTTGCAAAAAATACGCCGTCAAAAAAATAATGATGTCTTATTACGCTGGTTGTTGCTACTGCCCGTAGGTATCACGGGTATGTATGTATGTTTTATGAATTTATTCTTTCCTA
Source organism: uncultured Coxiellaceae bacterium (assembly GCA_964533645.1). GTDB lineage: Bacteria > Pseudomonadota > Gammaproteobacteria > DSM-16500 > DSM-16500 > JABDBK01. The sequence continues at coordinate 35,155 of CAZHMQ010000008.1, read as the reverse complement.
AACTTACTGCAGCCGTTATGAGTTGGCCACCAAGTCCATTTCAACTTGAAGTTGCGCTCGCCAATTTATGCGTAGGTATGCTCGGGATACTCGCATTTAGGGCGAGCCATGGATTTCGAGTTGCGACCGTCATTGTTACATGTTTCTGGATGTGGGGTCATTCTATTGCTGAAATTTATCAAATCATCACCACAAGTAATATTTATCTAGGCAACGCTGTTTCCTGGTTCTGGGTAGATACTATTTTGCCATTTATATTAATTAGCTGCGTCAGAAGAGCGAAACCTGATGTGATGGTGATGAAAACACCCATGGTTAAACCAGAACAGTCTTATCTTGAATAACTTTCTCAAACCTGTGTGCTTAGAGCCTTATGGCACACAGTTTTTCATCAAGATGATAGTTCAAGCGTACCCGTAGCCCATTCACCCGTTGTATTATTTTTCAAATGCAAATCATAATGACCATCAGAATTCAGCGTTGCTGTCCCCAAATAAACTTCGCTACCGCCACCTTGTACAGCTATATCGATATTTAAGGTGCCATCGCCTTGCTGATCCGCAAGTCCCATATATTCGCGCCCATTGGTACTCGTCACATTGACTTGATAGGTGCCGTCATTATTATCGCTCAAGGTACCATACATTTCGTATGCAAAGCCTATATTTACGAATACTGTCCATAGCAAAATGAATACGAGCGATTTTTTCACGAGAATCTCCTCATTATTTTTATAGGCATATTACTATCATAAACTGTTCTCATTGAGTTAGAGGCAATGATTGACAAAATACTTGTAAATAATAGAATAATAATAGAGCAAAGTTTGCAAATCTGGTTATTATTATAGTATTATATTGATCATTATTAAAATTTTATATAAAGAGAATACATTTTAAAGAAAAAGCTCCCGAGGTATATTTGGGAGCTATATTTTCTGATAAATATTCACCGAATTTACTCCCCAGCTCATCACCTCAAACGTCTGACTCATCATTTGAAACGATGCATGTTGAATTTTTTTTGTGGTCACAATCACTCGACTTCCCGCTTTCAGCAACATGAGTTTTGCGAGCAATTTTTCCCATGAGGGATAACTTAAACAAGTTGCATTAATAAATACAATATCACCCTTTGAAATATCCGTATTTAAAAAATCTTCCTGAAGAAACTCAACATCTGCTAGATATTGTGAATGAATCGCAGCTAATCCTTGTGCCTTATTAAGCTGTGCATTGGCAAGTTCACAAAGCCCTGGCAGCAATTCAATGCCATAAGCTTTTTTGATCTTAAAAAAGCTGGCCGCCACAAAAACTGCTTTGCCCGCACCACTGCCTAAATCATAAAATATATCATCGACTTTGGGCTTTACTTTATCAAGAATTGAATAAAAAGGTAAAAATTCAACTTCACCATACACAAATGCATCGTCATCTATTCCAAGACGTTTGCGTTCTTCCTTTGAAGTCCCACTCGTATTTACTCCTTTAAATAAATCATATAAAAAATATTCCGTCTTGATGAGCTCTTTCCAATGTGGATAGCGTTTTAATTTTTTCTGAAGCTGTCGATTAGATAAAAAAGGGTTTATTTTGTATCGCCATAGCCATGGAGCCCATATCATTAGCATGACTAATATCAAAACAACACTATTATAAAAATTCAAATTCATAAAATCCCATTGCTGAAAGCCTAGTATTTGTTATACATTGACCTTCATGAAAGTGAAAGAAAATAGGAGATACTCATGAAAATTATGTTAACGAAAGCTCTACTGATAGGTACATCGCTTATGCTAACAGCATGTTCTTTGACCATGGATAGCGATAGTGCTGTACAAAAACGACCTGTTGCAGTTGAAAATGCTCAAGAAGCTATGCAACAAGCACCTGCGCAAGCACAAGCTGCGCCAACACCTCGTGATCAAAATACTATACAAACTGTCAAACTTGGCGCTTCCCCCGCAAGCGACGAACCTATTGGCGGCTCGCTTGAAAAGTATATGGACTCCGATGATAAGATAAAAATGTCTCGAGGCCTTGATAAAGCACCTGGCAAAACCACTTCATGGACCAACAATCGCATGGGCATGCATTATGCAGTTACCCCTATACGAAAAGTCGTATTAAAAGACAACCCCTACTGCCGCACTTATCAAATGACAGCAACCCGTGGTAGTCATACTAAAGAAGCATCCGGCACAGCTTGCATTGCTGAAGATGGTAATTGGCATCCTATGTAAAGTACGAGCTGAGATTGGAGAAAGTTCGATTTTATAGCAAATAAAACGGCAAAAACTATACATTACCTCGGATTAGGCGTACAATTATGAGATGAACAAGAGGATTTGCCGTGTTAAAAGGTTTGACCTGTAACAAACTCACGGAAACGTCGCCCCTTGCGTGACCCCATGATTTGTTTCATATTCGTAATTAATGTCTTTGGTATTATGCTCAGCAATCAGCTTATAGGCGATATTATCGGCCGTGGTTGCTAAATCTTCACAGGTTTGCATGGTAGGCAATTGCGTCAAAGCAGATTCAATCTCTGTTGCTGCCGATACACCATTTTCTGCATGACCTCTTTCGTGAGTTTTTAAGTTTGCTATGTAGGTATCCCAATGATGTTTTAAACCATCATCTGCTAACACATAGTTTGACCACTCTGGAAAATGATAAGTAATATCAACCTTCACATCCACTTTAGTTAAATAACACCCGTTCGTTACGGGTTGATAATGGTATTGCCATTGAACATACCATTTAGTACTTGCGTCAAAATGTTCTAATGCAATATCTGTTGGACCCAGCATAGACATTTGTTGTCGCAATGCATTAGCTGTATCACCTATGATTTTATAATTCGCATATTGTTCATGAATAACAGGTGCGGCATAGATAACCGAATGACAAAAAAACAATAAAAGAATATAAGCTCTCATAAATAACATATTGACACACTCGTGTACGATAGCTTGCTATTATAGCATCGTATAATTTTTGGTCAATTAGAAGCTTGCTCAAAAGTAAGTATTCGATCTAAACATCAATATAATTAATCGGCTATAACCTCACTGCTGTCATCCCCCAAGCAAAGGCAGGCGTCTGGGTAATTTTTGTGCTATTATTAAATATATTACTATTCGGAGACATGCATATGCAACCTAGAAGAAAAGTAGCCCCAACTGAACAAGAATTAAATATTATAGGTCACTCTGCACACCCAAAAGAATCTGATGTTCCAGAACACATTCTTAATCAATTGAAGGCGGCTTCAAAACCACCCAATGGTGCGGTTAGATTTTCTAAACACCAACTTGAAAATATGGGTCTTTCCACTGAAGGTGGTGGCTTGGTGAGCATAAATGGAAATGTATACACGTTTGTATCTAAAAGCAATGATCCCAATAAAACTCATATACTCGGAGAGGGTGGTTTTGGAAGGGTGAAGCTTTTACAAAATATAGAAAATCCTAGCGATCAAAAGGCATTGAAAGTACTTGGTGCAAAAGGAATGGCACAAATTGAAATAGATTATGAAGAAGATCGTGAATATCAAAACTTTAAAAGAGAATTAGAGATAGCGGAAGCTCTAGGAAGAGGTTCAAGCCAAGTTATTAGAAAAGAGGGAGAAGATAAACATGTATCATTCTGCGGAGTATTAGACCTTGCTCCAGGGTTTGCGCTTTATAATTTTATTGATCTGTCTATAGGTGATTCTCCAATATTAGATGCAAAAAAACGTTTAGATATAATTTTACAATGTTTTAAAGAAGTGAAGCTACTCCATAGCAAAGGATTCATACATCACGATATCAAAACACTCAACTTTATGTATGACTATCAAAATCATACCATCAGAATTATAGATTTTGGATTTACCAGAAAATATGATTCAAACAATCTAGGAGTTCTTTCTATAGACGTAAGCTCACTAGGAAGATTGATACAAGATATTTTTGGTATTGATTATAACAATATTGAGGGTTCTAATGTTGCAAAAAAAGTATTCAGCAGTTTAAGCGCTGAGGAACAACAAGACCTTTTAAATTTGGCAGAAAACATGCATAAAGCAACAGCAAAAGACTTTCATTTAGATGAAGCCATAGAAATTATAACAAATATTTTAATCCGACATGAAAATCGTCATATATCTTCAACGGCCGTTATAATGTCCGAATCGAAAGTCGCACAAAATGTATCTGAAAATCCTATTTCTGAAGATAATAACATAATTATGACTATGCACCTGCCATCTGGTACACAATCTTATGATAAAAAGGAGGAATTCACACAAAATAATTCTCAACTTAACAATCCATTATCTGACGAAAAATCACCGCCACCTCTTCCTTCCTCAGAATCTCCTCCATCGTCATCTTCAGAACCTCCTCCAACACCTTCTTCAGAACATTCTCAATTACCGTCTCGGCTGAAGCAACAATAATTTAGCAAAAATAACGATATTATCAGGATTAATTGCATTTTAGGATGCCTTAAAATTAAGAGATGATTTTTCCTGTTCTATTATATTTTCCAATGGTGGATCAGTTATAGCAATGGCCGCGACATTTGCACTCGCATCAACTGCCGTACTAGTTTCAGATGGTGCAATCGCTTCACTAGCAACGGATGTTGCAGGCGCAACGAGTGATATACGTTTTGCAAGCTCCGTCATGAATGCTCTAGCATTGTACCCAGACCAATACCAACTTCGATAAATTTTTTCGACGGACTGATCCGCTTTGTTTTTAAGTGACAAATCAAGATGAGTCATAGCAAGTAATAAAATCCCAATATTATAAGTCTCCACCGATTGATATAAACAAGTATTAACTTTTTGCATAAAAGTGAGCAAAGGATAATTCCCTTCTTGATCGAGTTGATTCGTCATTTCAGGTTCATGCATTAATAACTCGAGAGCTAATGCATAGTTAGCATTTTCAACCGCATAATGCAAAAGATTTTTTCCACTTTCATCTTGTATAGTAAGAATATTTTCAAGTTCTTTATTACTTAATAATTTGATAATACGCGCTTCCTCTACTGAGCTCATGGCCTTGATATGCGCAATAATAAATTTCAACGTTTTTTCATCTTGCCCATTTTTTTTATCGAATGCGACCGCATTAGTGAATTCACTTTTAAATCGTTCCTCCTGCATATAAGCATGACTAAGCAGGTGAATACCTGTATCAAGAATACTGGTTGATTTATTAGTGAGATGGGCTTGAATTTGTTTGCATTCATCCGTATTAAGTGAACCATCCTCCTTATGACTTGTAAATATTGAATACCCTTGGCCTGGTCTCACACTGGTTTTGAAGTGATGTTTTCTATGCGCAGCTGATGTATTATTAAATATCTCACCAAACATAGCACTCATACAAAAAGCACCTGCAAGCCAACCTATTGGGTTACTTCCTACCAGTCCTAATCCAGCAGGAAAAGCGACTACGGCCCCTAATGCTGCCATAAATGTTCTAGTCGTCGAAGATTCAACTTCTAATACTTTAATTTTTACTCCATTCTCGAGCACCTTATTAAGTATGCTGCCATGACCTATGGACTGCAGCACATCTCCATTTACAAATCCAAAAGTCGCATGCTGAGGAATGCCCGCTTTCACAAGTATCGCTGCTAATTCATTAGAATAATCAATCACAGGTGACAACACACCTGCAGAATTCCACACATCTACTCGCATGTCAGCTATCAAATTCATGTCTATTTTAATATCACTTAAATCTCTTTGATGCGGACTTAATTGTTGCAAAGTATGATTAAATTTTAGTTCAAGTTTTTGCACTTTTTCTTGAACTTCTTCATTTTGTATGTGAAATGCTAATATACGTTGTAAAGAATGAAATAATAATTGTGATAAAGCTCCCCCTAAACTATGACCACATATCATGATTTTTACGGGTTTGCCGATTTCTTGAATGGCAGCAATCACTTGTTTAAGTATTTGATCTTCGCTTTGTCTGAATGATTCCTCTCCCGGAGTTCTTTCAAGATCTGCATTCAGTGACTCACTACCGTGGGTACCTGCCCAACTAATATATAAAGTAGGTAAAACTTCTTCTTGAATAGTTTTAGAAATTAAAATAATTCCTTTTAATCCTCTGTTTCGCTTACCATCTCTCATCACTTTAATTTCACGAATATCGTACTCTTCTAAAACCCTTCCTGTTTCATTGGTGATCTTTAAATGCTCAAATTTATTTTCATTTTTGGCAACTTGATACGCCACATTATGACCGACCAATTCCGAAGCTCTAAATTCCTGCAAGAGCTTATCTTGTTCTGCAATTTCTGCATAAGCTAGGGTAATAACTCGAAATAATCCTCCGACATCGGTGACAGCTTTAATTAAGGCTTGAATATCTTTTACTTTTGAAAATAAGTTACGAATTTTTTCTTTAAATTGACTAATATAATAAAGTTCTTGTTCATGGTTATATGGTGGCTTTCGATATACCAAAATATATTTACTAAACAACATAATATCTAACATAATGGACTTAATGTCTTTATCATCTAACGCTGACTTCAGCACGTCATTCTCTATTTTTTGCGCTCGAATCGCTTTATCGAGATTGAAACGTTGAGCTTCATGCGTCCAACTGGAAATGCCCACATCAGTTACTTTAGATATGTCAGATAAAATTTCGTCTTTTTCTTTTGCTTTGTAATCCATTAAAGATAAATACTGCATTTCTAATAAATCTTTAGTATCTCGCTGCATCGTTAATACTTTATCTTCTACGATTACGTTAGATTTTATTTCTTCCTGTCCTAACATAATAAATCCTCTTTATAATATTAACATGTTATGCTACGCAAATATTTTATCGCCGCTAGCATATGAAGGTGTCCAAACAGGCAGTTCACATAAACCACCAAAAAAGAGATGATGCCACAATTGTGTTGTAATCACTGTAACTAAGACAGCATCGAGTACAAACTGCCGTGGCATAATATGAGGATAACTTGATAGCAACATTCTTTCACGCGCAACTTTTGCTGGATCGAAATAACCCGCTTTTTTGATAGATTCGTATGATAGCAGTTGATCTACCCATTGAGGTCTATTTTTATCGAAAAAAATACTAGATAAATGCGTACTAAAACTGATTTTACGTCTATTCGCTATATTATTTGGCAATATTTTTGCAGCGACTTTTCGCAATATCCATTTCTCCGTTAAACCGCGTAATTTATAGGCAGGATCAATGGAAGCACAAAAAGATATAACATCGTCATCCAAATAAGGATATCGCGTTTCGACTGATGAATGCATCGCAACACGGTCGCCTTTTGAAAGCATCAATAAACCTGGCAACATGACTTTATAACCCACGTAAAGAGATTGATTGAGCGTATCCCACTGACTAATTTTTTTATTTGTAATTTCTAAATCATCATAAGGATTGTGTTGCGCTAAACCTTCCCACATCGCTTCACTGTAAACACTTTCTCGCCCTAATCCCACCGTTTCAAACAAAAACTGTTGTGCTGGATGAGCACCATAAAGCCCATCACTTACTAATGGATGTTGCGGCTTACGATGAACAGAAAATTGCGTTAATTTTCGAGTCCATCTCGACAATGCAGGACCCAAATAATGTCGTGTTATTTCACTTATTTTTTGTGCTTTAAAACAAGTATATCCCGCAAAAGCTTCATCCGCTCCTTCACCTGTTAGGACAACCTTATAGCCTTGTTGATTGACAACTGCCGCAAGCTGCATCAATGCGGAACATGAGGTATCTAAAATAGGGCCTTCTACAGCAAGAATAAGCTCAGGAAATGCTTCTACAAGTTGAGATTTATCTACGGTTAAGGTCGTTAAAGGAGAGCCGCATATCGCTGCTGATTCCTCTGACTTTGAACGTTCATCAGGTCCTACTTTATCTAAACTAATCGTAAAAGCAGGAAGAGGTTTTTTGCTAAGGCGCGAACCAATACCTAATATCAGTGAAGAATCCACTCCGCCACTCACATAACTTGCCACAGGTACATCACATCGAATTCTTTTTTGAACCGCTTTATTCAACAGACTATCTAATTCTTCGATTAAGGGCGCAGGATTGGCTGAGCGACGTTCATCGCCTGCATCGGGAAAATTCAAATCCCAATATTGACAAATTTTCAATTGACCGTCTTTTACTTTTATATAATGTCCAGGAGGCACTAACGTTATACCTTCAAAAAAAGTACGCCTAGGCCCTGCGCAGAAAAAATTGAAGAGATAATCTATTCCTTTGAGATCTGGTTTAGGAGTCACTAATCCAGAAGAAAACAACGATTTGACCTCTGATGCCCATAAAAGCCATCCAGAAGCAACCGTATAATAAAGTGGACAAATGCCTACTCTATCACGTCCTAAAAAAAGTGTATGATTATTTTTATCCCAGAGAGATATGGCAAATTGACCATGCGCAAAATTAAACATCTTTTCACCATGATCTTCATACAAGTGAACCCACGTCTCAGTATCACATTTTGTAAGCATATGGTGACCCTGTTGTATGAGCTCGTGTCGAATTTCAGAATAGTCAAACAGTTCGCCATTATAGGCAACCCAAACATTTTTTGATTCATTGGCAATAGGCTGCCTGCCATTTGCTAAATCAATAATAGAAAGTCTTCTTACACCCATGGCCAATCCAGGCTCAAGATGTATATGCTCATCATCAGGGCCTCTATGTGCAATAGCCCGCGCCATAGCCAACAATCTATCACGAGAAAACTCTCGACTACCTGTTAAATCCAACGCTCCGACTATACCACACATACTTGTATTCCCTTGGAGTCATCGAAATATAGTATTGATCAATCCAGCCTAAGATTCTATCTAGTAATAACCCTTATTGTCCAATTTGCTATGTCATGGCAAAAATGTTACAATTTTTGCTTTCTTAGTCTCTCATAAAAAAATAAACAAAATGCAGGCAAGAGAAACAAAACAAGACGGAGAAAGACTACATCAAGCCTTCATGGGTTTCTTAAAAAAATCCAACGATGAAAGGCTTTTTAATTTTGCACTAAAATTAAGTGGCAGCTCTTTTCTTACGCTAATTGAAACGTTAGTTTCTGCAAGATATTACGCAACACGCCCTCTCGCTCGCCCCTTAGCAACAGAATTTAAAAACGCTAAAAAATATCTAGAAGAAGCCATTCCTGACTGCGGCAGCTTTACAAGGGGGGTTTTTAAGTTTTTAACCGGTATCAATCTCAACAATAAGCAATTACCGCATAAAATTACCACTGAACTTCAAACACTGGTTAGAGAAAAGCAAAATTTCCCCTACGTCATAGCAATATCCATTCATGGACATAAATACACTATTTTAGTGACTCATTATAGTAAAGATAAAAATCCTCTAGGTTATATTTATCAAACCAACACTGCCCAAGACATGGGCGGTGATAAATTTTCCATACACCATTGGATGAAGAGTAAAAAAAATACCGTTATTGATGTCATAGATCATCTTTCAAAAATAGATATTTTATTAGATCCGACACAAAGTCATGAGCAGAAAAAAGAAATTTATGAAACACTTTACACCATTCCTATATCGGATGAAGTCATCACTCTCAAAAATTTGGATAAATTAGCCATTATTCCCGAAGACTTGTCTTTTATCACATGGAATATTGCAAATGTGGCGGATGATGTAATGGAAAAACTTGCTACGTTGTATCAAAAATCTATCGAGGAAGTCGATCAATTAAAAATACTTTTTAATATCTCATTAGATGAAGATTTTGTTAATGTGTTTTGTGAAAAATTGGACAAAAAGCAAATTGTATTAGTAGAAGAACCAGACTTGGCAGAAAAATTATCTCGGTTGGAAAGCTCATCTCACAACCAAAGTTTGACATTCTAATAGCTGTCATTCTGAACGCAGCGAAGATCCCCCTTCTGAAATTCCATCTGAAACTATATAATCCTCATACTTAAAAGGACTTATAAGGATTATATGATTATTCATTCAGGATATACGAATTCAAAGGCTATTAGCTTGCTTTGCTCCCTCGGTTTATTTTTAGCAGGATATATTTTTTACAGTTCTTCCCTTATCGAATCATTTTATAGATCAGAACTTGCATTATCCAGTTGGCAAACTGGCATTACCCAATCTGCTGTCCCATTAGGCGCCATCCTAGGGGCAATAGTAGCGGGGCGTTTCGCTGATATATTTGGCAGAAATCGAGTGTTAATTTGGAATTTTTTACTCATCTTTATATTTGGATTATTAAGCTGCCTCTGTTTTAATTTTTATTCGCTTTTTATGATGCGTTTATTGAATGGATTTTTAGCGGGGACACTCTATCCACTTTGCGCCACTTATCTTATTGAAATGAGCCCACCTCATTTACATGCACGTAAAACTGCATTTCTCATGTTTGTAAACTGTTTAGCAGCACCCGTGGGATGCGTGATAGCCATTTTACTTTCTTTCATGTTTGATAATAACTTATTATGGCGTTTAATCGCGACAGCTCATTGTATTCCTGCGCTGTTTGCTTTTTATTGGGGTAAACGACTACCTGAAAGCCATGCTTGGACAATTGCCTGCAGAAAATCCACTCATACCACCTTAAATGGTCTTAACATTATTTTCTCTTCCCACTATAAAAATATCACTATCTGTCTTATGGCTGCATGGTTTTTAATGGATATCGCTTATTATGGTATTAATTTTTTTGTTCCTTATCTATTACAAGCTATGCAAGTTAAAACTATTGTTGCTAGCTTAAATAATAATTCACATCATTTATTAAGTGATACCACGTTATGGGGAACATTTATCATTAATATTTTCTTCATGCTTGGCGCGCTCGCTGCTATTTTTATCGTTGAAAAAGTTAATTTACTCCAATTACAAAAATATGGATTTTTATTTGCAGCTTTTAGCTTACTTAGTTTATCTCTATATTTTTATGCCGGTTTAAATCAAAGTTTTTTTATCATATTACTTTTTGTTTTATTTAATTTTTCGATAAACTTAGGTCCTGATGTGACAACATATTTATTATCAGCTACATCATATCCCGTTGAAATTCGTGGATCTGGTCACGGTTTTATTTCTGGATTTGCAAAATCAGGGTCATTTGTGGGTGTATTATTACTACCAAAGATACAAGATTATTGGGGTTATGAAACAGTTATTTTTTCATTATCTTTTTTACTCTTTTTAGCTTACTTATTCACGCTACAATTTGAAAAAATTATTTCTCATAAGTCTATTAACAAAGAAGGACAAATTAATTATGAAGCAACTGGAAGCAGTCATTTTTGATTGGGCTGGCACTACTGTCGACTATGGATGCATGGCACCCATTCTTGCCATGAAACATGCTTTTTTACAACAAGAGTTAGCTGTAACGATAGATGAAATAAGAAAACCGATGGGCATGCTCAAAATAGATCATATTAAAGCTATGTTGAATATGGAAAGAATTAAACTCGATTTTAATCAAAAATATGGCCGTTATTCACAGCATCATGACATTCAAAAAATTTATACGGATTTTGAAACAAGTATTTTTTCTATGCTACATAACCACACTGAAGTGATCCCAGGCATGTTAGATGTACAATCTTTTTTGAGAAAAAATCATATTAAAATTGGCAGCACGACAGGATACACAAAAAAAATGATTGATATCGTAGCTGAAAGCGCAAAAGATCAAGGTTATAACCCGGATTTTATTATCGCAGCCGATGAAGTTAAAAAAGGACGTCCTTATCCTTATATGTTGCATCAAAATGTAGTTGCATTAGATATCAGGGATACACGTTCCGTACTAAAGGTAGGTGATACCATCGTTGATATAGAAGAAGGTTTATATGCAGGCTGTTGGTCAGTAGGTGTTATTAAAGGCAGTAGCATGTTGGGTTTATCAAAAAATGAAGTGCATGATATGCATACTGATGAACTTGAACAACGTATCAAACAAGTCAGATATCAAATGCTTACGGCGGGCGCTCATTATGTTATCGATAATATAAGCGAGTTACCTCTCATTATTGATCTTATCAATACAGGAAAATCCTATGCGTGATTATAAAAATGTACCTTATTTATTATTAACTCCAGGTCCTTTATCCACAAGCCCGGAAGTTAGATCAGCCATGTGGTATGACTCATGCACCTGGGATGATGACTACAAAAATATAGTCAGTGATATTCGGCTACGCCTATTACATATTTCGCACTGTGACCCTCATATTTATACGACTGTGCTTATGCAAGGAAGTGGTACATTTGGTGTAGAATCTGTGCTTGGCTCAAGCATACATGGAAAAAATGATTGCGTGTTGTTTCTTGTCAATGGTGTTTATGGCAAACGCATGGTAGAAATAGCGAAGTTTTTAAAGCTGCAACATGTGGTTTGTCAAATTGATGAAGATAAGTCATTTACAGAAGATATGGTTAAACCTATGTTAGATAAGCACCACCACATCACACATATAGCTATGGTACATTGCGAAACCACCACAGGTATTTTAAATACGCTTGAACCTATTGCTACACTTTCAAGCGCATATCAAAAACATTTTATTGTCGATGCCATGAGTAGCTTCGGCGGCATGCATATAAATATCACAGATTTGAACATTGATTTTTTAATTAGCTCTGCTAATAAATGTATTCAAGGTGTACCCGGTTTTTCTTTCGTAATTTGCAAAAAAGACAAACTTATTACGTTATGCAAAGACAATGCAAAATCACTTTCGCTTGATCTCTATGGACAATGGAATGAGATGGAAAAAGATGCTGGAAAGTGGCGATACACTTCTCCGACTCATGTAGTATTAGCTTTTCATCAAGCACTGCTTGAGCTGGAAGAAGAAGGTGGCATTCCTGCTAGGTCACGTCGTTATACCATGAATCAACAGGTTCTTTCGGATGGTATGAGAGCTTTAGGTTTTGAGCCTTATATTTCCCCTTCCTTACAATCACCGATTATCACCACTTTCTTGGAACCTGAATTAATTCCTGGTACTGCATGCAAATTTTTATTTAAACCCTTTTATATGTATTTAAAAGAGCATGGCTTTGTAATTTATCCTGGAAAAGTTGCGCATAAGAATTCATTTAGGATTGGCTCTATTGGACATTTGTTTCCTAAAGATATGACTTATTTTTTAAGTCATGTAAAAGCGTTTATTGAAGAGGCGAGTTTTTCTACTATAACATAAACTGGACTTTGGCCATTTTTAAAATGGTGGACACACATTGCTCGATGTAGCGTAGGGTGGGCAAAGGTCGCTCTTTGACCGTGCCCACCAAAAGTGCTGAGACCAAACTCCTTGAGTTTTGAGGATCGCAGCACAGCATACGTTGTTGGTATGTGAGCGTGCTGCCCGCAGAAAATCGAGGATTTTGGGCCAGCATAGTCGAATTGTAAACAGCCCATAGACACTCTTCACTAGCGAGGAGTGCCTGAATCATACTTTAACGAGTACGACGAAATGGAACTATGGTATATTCAATGACTTCTTCTATAATGGGAGAAGGTAATGTACGAGTTAGATTCTGACGAATACTATCCCTGATTGTTCGTTGTTCCGCTGCAATGGCTTGTTTAACTTTCTGCAGCTCACATGCCTTTTTTTGCGCCTTTTCAGCGAGTGCAGCACATTCTCGTAGAGATAAAGCATTTTGTCTTTGCAAACGTAAAGCTTGTGGTGGTGGTGGTGGAGGCAAGTCATCTTTTTCTTCTATTTCAGGCATAAATCGCATATAGTCCCTTGCAACTGCACACATAAATTTTTGTTCTTCATATTCATGAGCTTCTTGTCGTAAAGCAGCTAACAAAAATGGATTTAAATTAAGATCCGTCATTGAAACAGGACGAAGCAAATAAAAAACACGATGAGCAGAACTTCCTGTTGCAAGGCCTGTACATGTAAGGCTTGTAGTGGTAGAGCTTGTAGTTGTGGTAGAGCTTGTAGTTGTAGTGTTTGTCGTTGTGGTAGAGCTTGTAGTGCTTGCTGGAGTATGACCAGCTTCTCGATTTTGCATAATTTCACCTGATTTAGTAAAGTTTATATAATTAAAGCTCACATAGTGTATATTTGTCACATTAACGAATCCTTAAAGATACACTTTTTTTTCGTTTGCATTATAGGGCCTGTCGTCAATGGGTTAATAGTGTTTAAAAAGCGGTAGAATCGGCTAAAATGAACGAATATTTTCGTTAAATAGCTCGCTATTCGCCTCAAATATTCGTTCATTTTATCTCGATTCCCCACTTTTTAAACACTATTAACCCATTGACGACAGGCCCTAACTTATTGAAAAATATAAGATGAGTACTTTCCCTAATTATGACATCCACCCACTTCAAGTAAACTAATATTACCATCCCTAAAATGTTTGACACTTTTTGGAGATACAAACCATGAATAAAAGCATTATTCACATTACCTTACTTTCAGTTATGGTCAGCTTAGTAGGTTGCGCATCCAACACCCAAGGACAAAACACAGGTATAGGTGTCGCAACAGGCGCTGTAGTGGGGGGTTTAGCAGGTGCTGCTGTAGGTGGCGGTAGTGCAGTGGGAATTGGCGTAGGCGCAGTTGTGGGGGGTTTAGTGGGCGGAGTCATAGGCCACTCTATGGATAGCACTGATAGCGCTACGACTTACTCTACTTTAAAAAATACACCCACCAACACTCCTACTAAATGGACTAACCCCAAAACAGGCGCAACTTATACAGTGGTTCCTGTCAGTGGTATGATCACGGTACATGGCAATCCCAACTGCCGCAATTATCGCACCAGCGTCATGTCTAACGGCAAATCACATAAAGTCTATGGCACAGCATGCATGCAATCGGATGGGACGTGGAAAGATGTAAGTGTACGTTAAAAAAATCCCTCCCCTTTTATACGCAAAAGGGGAGTTTCTTTAATTCAAAGCTTTCACTGAACCTGTGTATTTTGTTATGAATCGAGGCGTGTCGAGTAACGCAGCGCAGCATATGTTGTTAGTATGTGAGCAGCGTAACGCAGACACAACAAAGAGTCATAACAAAAGACGCAGGTTACATCTCTACCCAAACGTAAAGGTATAAATTTCCAACCCAGGCTCATTTGCTATCAGCTCCAACACCCCTGTCATCGGTTTTTCAAAAATAAGTGCTTCATATAATCGATGTTTATCCACCGTGATACTACTATCATCTTGCACATCACTGCCTTTATGCAGTGTCAATGGTTGCCCATCCAATAATACTTTTACTTTTATAGGATGTCCTGCGACACTGCCCATCACAACAAAAACTTTGCTTGCATTAAAACGTATCTCAACAGCAGCATTACCTTTAACAGCGGTCACTCTATCTAATCCAATGCTAAAACGACCTTGCAATGCCCAATCATGCAAGGATAATGCTGCAGGATAAGTATAACCCGATGCTATACCTTCCATAACTCGCTCGGGACTCGCCATACGATCGGCTCTTGCTCTGCCAAGATACGTTTCTGGCGTTTGATTGTCGGGCACAATTTCCGATTCAACCTGAGACATGCCCATTTTATTCAATCCTAATAAAAAACGGATATTATTTTCAGTGACAGCATACTCACCTTCACCAAAATGTCGATATACCACTTTACCTTCTTTATCAATCAAATAATGTGCGGGCCAATAACGATTAGCGTAGTTTTGCCAGGTTGTGAAATGGTTATCTAATGCAACAGGATATAAAATTCCATTTTTTTGTACCGCATTTTTCACATTCTCCACATCTTTTTCAAAATCAAACTCAGGTGCATGGACACCAATAATCACTAAGCCTTTATCATGATATTTTGCATACCAATCTTTTAAATAAGGAAATGTACGTATGCAATTAATACATGAATACGTCCAAAAATCGATAAGCACCACTTTTCCCTTCAACTGAGTTAACAACAAGGGTTTTGAATTAATCCATGCCGTGATATTTTCAATAGCTGGCGCAGGATAAGAATCTATTGGATTAATCATTTTATTTTGGCCCTGAAAAATAACATTGGTTTGTGATGAAGAAGAGGGAAATCGTTCTGCATAAACCATATAAGCGACAGCTATGATGATAATGAGTCCTATGAGTTTTCGTATCATAACAGTATGCGTTTTAAAAAAACCAAATCGGTTCATGATGGCTCTACCAAAACATGCAATCAATAACATGGGTACTGCCGCGCCTATGCCAAACGACAATACTGTCAAAAAACTTTGTAAAGAGGTTTGTTGTATGACGGTTTGCACAATCACGGCAGCAAGTATAGGACCTGCACAGGGCGTCCAAATAATGCCCACTAAACCGCCGAAGAATATGCCGCTGATAAAACCGCCTTCAGTATTATTGATAAATTTTATATCAGAACCTATGCGAGTTAAGCGTTGAGCAGCCATATTTAATTTTTCTGTTAAATACGTCGACATCATCACCAGACCAAACACGATCAATAAAGCAT
Source organism: uncultured Coxiellaceae bacterium (assembly GCA_964533645.1). Taxonomy (GTDB): domain Bacteria; phylum Pseudomonadota; class Gammaproteobacteria; order DSM-16500; family DSM-16500; genus JABDBK01. Next base: position 18,663 of record CAZHMQ010000008.1, on the reverse strand, counting down.
ACGACATATATCTTATTAAGGTTAGGTCTATGCCTGTATAAAGGACTACTTTTCTTGAAAAAAATGTAAACAACGCAAAGGTGATAATAAAACCGAAAATAATGCCCAATGGTCTTTTTTTGCCACCCTCAATAGAACCCGATAAAATAATAGGCAAAATGGGTAAAATACAGGGAGATAAAATAAGCGCCAAACCTTCGAAAAAAGCCAGTATGATGTTTAATAATCCAATATACATGGTAAACTCTTCCTTTTTTGTTGATTATGAAAATCAGGAGAAACAAGATGTCTCATACACTTCCCCCACTTCCATACGCGATGGATGCATTAGCACCCATTATTTCTAAAGAAACCTTAGAATACCATTATGGAAAACATCATCAAGCCTATGTCACTAATTTAAACAATTTGATTAAAGACACTGAATTTGCTAATGCTAGTCTAGAAGACACCATCATGAAATCTAGCGGTGGTATTTTTAATAATGCTGCGCAAGTGTGGAACCATACTTTTTATTGGAATTGTATGACACCCAAAGGCGCTGGCAAGCCTCAAGGCAAATTAGCCGATGCAATGACGAAAGCCTTTGGATCTTTCGATGAATTTAAAAAACGTTTTAGTCAAACCGCTATCACAACGTTTGGTTCTGGCTGGGGCTGGTTAGTTAAAAATGCGCAAGGTGATCTGGAATTAATGAGCACGAGCAATGCTGATCTACCGATGAAACATGGTAAAAAAGCACTTTTAACGTGTGATGTTTGGGAACATGCCTATTACATTGATTATCGCAATATGCGTCCTACCTATGTTGAAAAATTTTGGGATATAGTGCATTGGGATTTTGTGGAAAAGAATTTTGCGGGATAAGTTGTTTTACCTCTCCCCTTGTGGGAGAGGTAACACAACTTACCTGATGAATAATTACAAATGATGATGGATTATCTAATGAAACCTAGAAACCCTTATGTAAACAATTTATTCGATATTATTAAAAATAAAAATTTATCCCTCGATGAAAGAAATCGTCAAGCAAGAATAATAATAGAAGCTATCGTTCTGACTAAACTTGTCTATGAAAAATTTAAGCAACATAATCTAGAGTTAAAAATTGATCAAACAGATGAAATGTCACTAGATGTAGGTGATGAAAATGGTGAAACCTCGCTTATTCAGGCTTCTAAAGAAGGCCATACTGCAATAGTTGAAGCGCTATTAGCAGCAAACGCTGATCCGGAGAAAGAAGCTCACAATGGTGAGACGCCGCTTTTCTTCGCTGCCGGGAAAGGTCATACCGCAACAGTAGAAGCGTTACTAAAAGCAAAAGCTGATCCGGATAAAACGAACGAAAAAAATGGCGAGACGCCGCTCATCTGCGCCGCCTCTTGGGGACATACCGCAACAGTTGAAGTGTTATTGAAAGCGAAAGCGGATCCAGATAAAGAAGCTAAAAATGGCGAAACACCGCTTACCTGGGCTTCTCTACAAGGTCATACTGCGACAGTAGAAGCGTTACTAAAAGCAAAAGCTGATCCAGATAAAGTGAACGGAAAAAATGGAAATACGCCGCTTTTCATCGCTGCCTCTGGGGGACATACCGCGACAGTAGAAGCGTTATTGAAAGCGAAAGCTGACCCGAATAAAACGAACGAAAAAAGTGGCGAGACACCTCTCATCTGCGCAGCCTCTTGGGGACATACCGCAACAGTTGACGTGTTATTAAAAGCGAAAGCGGATCCCAACAAAGAAGATAAAGATGGCGAGACGCCGCTTATCTCGGCTGCGAGCTATGGCTATATTGACACGGTTGAGGTGTTACTAGCGTCGAAAGCTAATATTGATTTTATGAATCATAATGGCAAATCAGCTTTGAATTACGCAATAAAAGAAAACAATATTTTTATGGTTCATTTGTTACTTAAATCTAATGCTGAAATTAATGATTTTCAAAGTCTGCGAAACTTTTTACTTTCTCAAAACCAGAGCGATCCTTATGTTATAGAGTGTTTTAGGATTATGAATAAATGCGAAGCAAATCAGATAGAAAAGCTACGAAGTTTAGATAACGCATTTGGGACATATTTTTCTTATTTTTTGCAAGAAACGACTTTACCAAAAAATGTTACAAGCCTCGTATTGGCTTATGACGGGAGATTCTTTCAACCACAGAAATTATCGCCGATAAATATTTCAAAACCTCATACTATCAATCCTCATTTAGAGGAATTAAAAAAAGACATTTTAGAAAAAACAAAAAGCACACCTGGTTTATTTAATGTTAATGCCATTCAAAAAATTGACAAAGCCTTAGAGCCTTCTCAAACTCTTTGGATTAAAAGTTGAGAATGGCGTGAATCTAGGTTTAACGTTTGGTAAGCTTTGATTGCAGTGCATGTATTTTTTCATCGATTGCTATTTCGGCATCTGTTCTTCCTATGGCATATAAGCCACCTTTTCTATGTTCCTTAATAACAGGCCACTCCCTGTATTGCCTATAAACATCAATTTTTGCTTTTGCATCATCTAAAGACAGCTCAACATATCGATGTAATTTTGAAAGAAAATCATTTCTCAAACTTGTCATTTTATCCTGCACAGCTTGATCATAACTAGAAAAATGAAAAGTCAATTTATTCATACCAGCTTCAGCAGATGATAATTCACGCTTAAATGCACTGTTTATGGCTTCTAATTCATTCTTTAACCTGTCTGTTAAAATCGATTTGCTTGCTTGAAACTCGCGTACAAATCCAGGCGTTAATACTTTAGTAGGATCAATATTCATAACTACTAATCTTTCACCATCTTGTTGTGCTTCAATACCCAATTTTTTTAATATGTTACGCAACACTGCTAATTCAGTAGGAGAACAGCCATAAATATTCAGATGAAGGTTTGGTATGTCTTCTGTCGTATGGTCTAGATCAACTTCCACACCTGGACGCAACATATGAAAAATTAGCTGTTTTAATTTTTCGAAAGATTCTTTCAACTTAACTTGTTCATCGATAAATAACCGGGTTTTTGCATCTGCATAATAGAGCGGCGTTTTACCGCTTTTATCTGGAATATCAAGCTGTGCTCCGCAATAAATAAGAGTACGGATACATGAGAAATGTGATTTTTCAATAGCGATATGCAATGGGGTTTTTCCAAAAATATCATGCTTCTCTATACCAGCTCTATAATCAAACAATATTTTGATTACTTCAGCATGATCGAACATAGCAGCAAACATCACAGCTGTATAACCAGCTTGTTTTTGATGCACATTTAATTTTGCTCCAAGCTTAGCAAGTGTCTCCACAGTTTTAACATGTCCACACCTAGCCGCAATCATCAGTGGGGTGTTACCAATATCATTCCATTGATTTAAACTCGCACCTCTTGCTTTAAGTACCTTGATGACTTCGGAATGATTATTTTGAGCCGCTATATACATGGGTGTTTCATCTCTGGTAGTTAAGGTACTTAAATTAGCACCGACTTTAGCGAGTACTTCAATAACAGAAACATGACCATACCTAGCAGCCATGTATACAGATGATGCGCGATCCCAACTGTTGTAAGTTTCATTGATATTAAGATGAGAAGGTCTTGCGGCTAGCATATTTTCAACTACAGCTGTCGCTTCCGGTCTTTTTGCTTTTTCTTTTCCTGGAGACATTTTTTCAAAAACACTGACGCAAACAGACATATAGTTCGTAGATAAACCAAATTTAGTATAATAATGATATTTTATCGCTGCAACCAAAGCTTCAGGCGTATTGCTTGCAATTTCAACCTCTCCAGGATTAAATAATCGAAATTTCCCATTTTTATAGGAAAGATACATCGCATGATTACTACTATTTAATACAATATAATCTCCCTTATGTATAATTCTTTCATCATAAAATAGATCAATTAATTCTTTTTCTGTAAAATTAAACGCTACCTCAAAAACTTTAGCGGCTTTTAATTCCGATTCTTTTGCATCTACAGGAGCAAGCAATTGAAGCATTTCTACATACGCTATTTGACCTTCACCTTCAACCTTATAATTATAATCATCAGCACTAAAAGCAGCTAACATTAGATGTATATAGCCTTCAAGATCTTTTGCTTTATCTATTTTTTTTAACTCTTCAGCATTAAATACACTTGCCAAAACTCCTTCTATGAAAATATTCTGCTCATTTTTTAATTTTTTTATTTCCTCTTTCAGCAACTCTGTTGTCTGCGTTTGACTTTCTTTTGCCTCTTTTTTTAATGCTCTTAACTCCTCTTCTTTCTTTTTTATAAGAGAGTTTGATGAAGCTACGGGGTTAATTTCAAATAATAATCTACGTCTTTTCTTATAGTTATTATACAATTTTCCCATTTCTACAATTTCAGCGTCATCTCTTTGCTCAAGATCTAACATTCGGCTAAGATTTTCATCTTCCATTTCAAAAAAATCGGCTCTAAAATTCATAAAAGCAAATCCATTGCAGATGCCTAAATGAGTATATCCTTCATTTTCTCCAGCATTAACTAGGAAAAGTTTTAACTTATCTTCTAATTTTTGCTGGTTAATTTCAGGCATAAAACTTCTCTCTTTGAGATTTTTTTAATCCATATTCTTAATTTTAGCATAATATAGATCATCTAAAGAAAGCTATTGATAAAGTATAATAAAATGAAAGGCCTATAAATTTAAATTTAGAAAATGTGAGCTTTTTGATACTTTTGAATTTTCCCATTTTTTGAGATGATTTAATTTCAATTAAATAAAGACTTGCATAAAACACCTTTTAAATCAAAAAGTTAATATGTGTTTATGAATTTTGGAAGTTCAACTTCTAAAATACATAATAATTCTGATAATCATCAGTGTAGTTTTGTCCTTGAAATTATTGACATTTACAGGGATGACAGGATTATGCGGACCTTAAAACTTCGAACTTATAAAAATATGTTTTTCTAAAAGCTCCAACTGCACTCGCATTTCTTCAATCTGATCCATTAATTCGATCGCTAATGCAGCGCCAGGGAGGTTCACTTCTAAATCATGTTGCAAACGCTTTATGATTTGAATTTTACGCATATGATTAGGATTAAAACGCCAAACTTCTATGGAAATTCCTTTAGGTTCTATAGCACCGTATTCAATTAATTCATGCATGAATTCTTGCGTGACATGACAAACTTCGCATAATTCTTCAAAGCTTAGCTCAGATTGAGCTTCCATGCTTACTACAGTGATTTCCTTATCTACCATCTAGACCTCAGCTCCTAAAACAAATGTTCCCTTGGATTAAATGGTATATCTTTCGCCATTTTTTCATATAAAGCACGATCGGCTTCGGTTTTTGCCGGTGGAGTTACAATTTGCAACATCACATACTGATCACCTGGCGTGGGTTTGGCGGATAAACCACGACCTTTCAAACGAAGTTTTTGCCCTGCTTGCGAACCTTCCGCAATTTTTAGATCCACGGAGCCACCTAAGGTCGGGACTTTAATTTTTGCACCTAGGGCTGCTTCCCATGGTGTAATGGGCAAAGTCAAATAAACATCGTGCCCTTGCAAGGTATACAGTTTATGCGGTTCAATATTAATTTCTAAATAAAGATCGCCCGATGCACCTTGACCAATGCCTGGCGAACCTTGGTTTGCCAAACGCATTTGTTGCCCCGACGTAACGCCTTGCGGTATTTTAATCTTGAGAGTGCGCGTTTTGTGATGCACATGACCATGAGCGTCCATTTCTGGAACTTGCAGATGAATCGTTTTATCGCCCCCACGAAAAGCTTCTTCGAGTGGAATAGCAATTTTTGCATGTTCATCACGACCACGTTGTTTAAACGGTCGTTGATGATGGAATCCACTTTGTCGTGGACGACCACCCTGTCCGCCAAAAATAGATTCGAAGAAATCACTAAATCCACCAAGATTTTCTTCACCGCCAAAACCGCCGCTACGAAAATCAAAGCCTTGCCAATTAGGCGGCGGCCTGAACTCTTGACCACTTTGCCATTGACTGCCTAATTGATCGTAAGCCTCGCGTTTCTTGGTGTCTTTTAGTACTTCATAAGCTTCTTGCACGGCTTTAAACTTTTCTTCAGCATTGGCCTCTTTGCTGACATCAGGATGGTATTTGCGTGCTAATTGACGATAAGCTTTTTTCACCTGGTCGGGTGTTGCATCACGTGAGACGCCTAAGGTTTTATAATAATCTTTATATTCCATGTATTACTCTGGTAGTCTTACAACCAATACATCGCATTTTGCGCCATGCAATATGGCATTCGCTGTGGAACCCAATAATAGCGATAAGCCATGACGACCATGACTACCACAAATAATTAAATCCACACCTATACTTTCAGCAATTTCTTGAATTTTTGATTTAGTAGGACCGACTTCAACAAATTGATCCTTTTTATCAACACTCAATTCTTCGCCTAATTTTGCCAACGTTGAACGAGATTCTTCGATTAATTGGCCTTCAATATCTTCTATCCCTAAATAAGCATAACTATAACCGGGCATAGGCTCCACTACATGAATCAAACTCAACTTTGCATTGGTAAATCCACGCATAGCGCGAACTTTTGAAATAACAAAATCTGACTCGTCTGATAAATCCGTTGCAAACAAAATATGTTTATACATAGTTTCATTCCTTTAAATGTCAATACGTCCTAAACCGTCGCAGCTACCTTGGTGAAAACGATATGCCCTTTTTCAACTCCAGCATTCACACTGTCGCCGGGGGCAAATTTACCTGACAAAATATCTTGCGCTAAAGGGTTCTCAAGATATTGTTGAATGGCACGCTTCAAAGGTCTCGCTCCATACACAGGATCATAACCGGTCATCGCCAAATAATCCAATGCTTCCCTATCCATATGTAAGCCAATATCTCGTTCGGCTAAACGCGCACGTAATCGATGAATTTGTATATCTGCAATGGATTTGATTTGAGCTTCGTCAAGCGGGTGAAATACGACGGTTTCATCAATACGATTTAAGAACTCCGGCCTGAAGTGTTTGCCTACTACACCTAATACCGCTTCTTTCATTTTGAAATAATCACCGCTTTTGGAAATTTCTTGTATTAAATCAGAACCCAAATTCGATGTCATCACAATAACCGTATTTCGAAAATCGACAGTACGACCATGACTATCGGTTAAGCGACCATCATCTAAAACTTGCAATAAAATATTAAACACATCTGGATGCGCTTTTTCAACCTCATCCAATAAAATGACGGAATAAGGTTTGCGCCTGACTAGCTCTGTTAAGTATCCGCCTTCTTCGTAACCCACATAGCCTGGAGGCGCCCCAACCAAACGAGCCACAGCGTGTTTTTCCATGAATTCAGACATATCTATACGTATTAGGGCTTCTTCAGCATCAAATAAAAAACTAGCCAACGCTTTGCAAAGCTCGGTTTTACCTACGCCTGTTGGGCCTAAAAATAAAAATGAACCAATAGGTTTGTTCGCATCAGACAATCCTGCGCGAGAACGACGAATGGCATTACAGACAGCGGAAACCGCTTGGCTTTGACCCACAATACGTTTATGGAGCGCATCTTCCATATGTAAAAGTTTTTCTTTTTCACTTTCCATCATCTTAGAGACAGGAATATGCGTCCATTTAGACACGACTTCTGCAATTTCTTCTGCAGTCACCTTGCTACGTAATAGTTGGGTTTCTTGATGTTCTGCTTTTGATGCGATTTCTAATTGTTTTTCTAACTCAGGAATGCGACCGTACTGCAATTCCGCCATGCGTGTTAAATTACCCGCGCGTCTAGCCGTATCAAATTCCTGACGTGCACGCTCTAAGTCTTCTTTAATCGTGGTTGCACCGTGCAAAGCAGCTTTTTCAGTCTTCCAAATGTCTTCTAATCGTGCTGATTCAGTCTCAAGTTTTTTTAATTCTTCTTCAAGTTTTATGAGACGTTTTTTGGAGCCTTCATCAGATTCTTTTTTTAAAGCTTCGCGTTCAATTTTAAGCTGTACAATTTTACGATCTAAATGATCCAGTTCTTCCGGTTTCGAATCGATTTCCATGCGTATATTACTAGCCGCTTCATCAATCAAATCGATAGCTTTATCGGGTAATTGTCTATCTGAAATATAGCGATGCGATAAAGTGGCTGCTGCAACAAGAGCTGAATCCGTAATTTCCACACCGTGATGCAATTCGTATCGCTCTTTCAAACCACGCAAAATCGCAATGGTATCGGGTACAGAAGGTTCATCCACCAAAATACGCTGAAACCTACGCTCGAGGGCTGCATCTTTTTCGATATATTTGCGATATTCGTCTAAGGTGGTAGCACCTACACAATGCAATTCACCTCGCGCCAGCGCCGGTTTTAACATATTTCCCGCATCCATGGCGCCTTCGGCTTTTCCAGCTCCTACTAAGTTATGGATTTCATCAATAAATAAGATAATATTGCCTTCTTGCTTAGCTAAATCCATAAGCACTGCTTTTAAACGCTCTTCGAATTCACCTCGAAATTTAGCACCAGCGATCAATGCTGCCAAATCTAAAGCCAGTAAGCGTTTATCTTTCAAACCTTCAGGCACTTCACCATTAATAATACGTTGCGCCAAACCTTCTACAATAGCAGTTTTTCCAACGCCAGGTTCACCGATAAGCACTGGATTATTCTTAGTACGTCGCAATAAGACTTGAATGGTACGACGAATCTCTTGATCACGACCAATCACAGGATCAAGTTTGCCTGATTCGGCACGCGCTGTTAAATCAACAGTATATTTTTCTAAGGCTCGTCTTTGATCTTCTGCATTAGGATCTTGCACTTTTTGGCCTCCACGTTCTTCATCAATGGCTTCTTCGATGGATTTTTTTGTTGCACCGGATTGTTTTAAAATTTCAGATAATTTTCCTGAATTTTCACAGGCTGCTAACAAAAATAATTCGCTTGAAATATATTCATCTTTGCGTTTTTGGGCGAGTTTGTCGGTGAGGTTAAGAAGCTTACTCAAATCATTAGAAATATGGATTTCACCGCCAGTGCCTTCGACTTGCGGTAAATGATTAATCGCACTATCCAGTTGTGTGCGCACATTGGATATATTCACATTGGCTTTGGTGAGTACAGCTCTAACGCTGCCACCTTCTTGATCTAATAAAGCTTTCATGACATGTATGGGTTCAATAAAAGCACTGTCTCGACCTAATGCTAATGATTGAGCATCTGCTAAAGCTGACTGAAACTTACTCGTTAACTTATCCATACGCATCATAACAACCCTCTAAGTTTTCTTAATAATAACAATATGGGGATGAAATAGAAATATAACAAGATCGGGTGAATGGGAGAAGGTGGTGGGCCGTCTGCGATTCGAACGCAGGACCAACAGGTTAAAAGCCTGCTGCTCTACCGACTGAGCTAACGGCCCCCAATTTTAAAACGTTGTTGACTGTGTAAGGTTGCCAATGATACCTATTTAAAAAAAAATATCAACGTCCAGGTGCGTTTCCCCATAAAAATTTATGTAATTGAATCTGCAAACGAGCAGATAATCGATCTTTTAATATCCAATCGGCTAATTCACCAGGATTTTGCTGTTCGTAACTGGGTGAAAACAACACTTCACAACACGAAGCTAGCTGATATTGTTGCATGATTTTTTTTGACCACTCATAATCTGCTTGATCGCAAATCACAAATTTCACCTGATCATGGGATTGTAAATGAGAAATATTGTCGAAAAGATTTTTATCGACTTCACCTGATCCAGGTGTTTTGATATCTACAACTTTGACGACTCTGCTATCCACAGCTGAAACATCTAACGCACCACTGGTTTCTAATGACACTTCATATCCAGCATCACAGAGAGCTGTTAAAAAAGGTATACAAGCTTTTTGCGCCAAGGGCTCGCCACCCGTGACAGTGACAAAGCGCGGTTCATAGCCTGCCACTATTTGTAATATATCGTTGATATCTTGCCATTGACCGCCTTGAAAGGCATAAGCAGTATCGCAATATCCACAACGTAGAGGACAACCCGTTAAACGCACAAAGACCGTGGGTAATCCGACGGTCCTTGTTTCACCTTGCAATGAATAAAAAATTTCTGAAACACGCAAACGACCTATCACGACATCAATGACCTGCTTTTTTGATTTGCTTTAATTGTTCTGTCGCGAGTCGTGCTGAAGAAGTACCAGGATATCGACTGACCACACTCTTAAATGCCGCTTTTGCATCCACCCACTTAAACTGTCCTGCATAAATTAAACCTAACTTAAGCTGGGCATCCGATGCTTTAGCACTACTTGGAAATTTATTGACAACAAGTGAAAACTCGCGAGCTGACTGATCATTTTTGTTTACCAAACCATACAGTTCACCTAACCAATAATGCGCATTCGCAGCAGTGGGTCCGGTTGGATATTTTTGCAACATTTTTTGTAAGGTAGCAATAGCGTCATTATATTTTTTGGCTTTAATCAAATCATAAGCCGTCTGATAGATTTGCTGCTCTTCAGCCACATTAGGTTGTACATGACTTGCGGCTTTCGATGAGACAGGAGCTGCAGCAACAGAAGATGCTGGTGCATGTTTTACCGGTGACTTAGAAGTTGATTTCATCACCGCTGTCTTTACGAGGGTCGAAACGTCATGACTTGCACTCGCAGTATTTACAGATGGAGCGACTCGAGATGCTTGAACTGCAGCAAGTCTTTTATCTAAATCAGCATACATTTCTTTTAGCTGACTTTGCGCTTGTTGCAATTGATGCGACATTTCCTCAACCTGACCTCGGAGTGACTGCACTTCTTTTTGCAACTCATCTGCTTTCGCCATCGTGCTAGATTGTTGCAAATTTTTAATTTGCTGCTCAGCTCGGTGAATCCGTTGCTCAAAAGTAAGTGGCCTTGGTGGAGATGCAGGTACAGGGGGAGCCACATAAGATTCACGTGGCGCACGACTTGATGGTACGCTACTCACTTCCGTAGCCAAACCGCCTGATGAATAAGCCTGCGCTGGTGCATCGACGGGAGATGGCACATCCAGTGCCTGACCGTCAAAAGGAGGTGGATAATTATCCACCTCATATACAGGAGCATCATCCGCATACGCAATAAGGGCAAAGCTTGATAGCACTGCCACTGCAAGAATACGCTTTACCTTAGCCAATCTCATAAATTATCCCTGTTGTATATGAGCAAAAATAGCACGTCTGTCCATTTGGTAATCTTCTTCAGAATGTCCTTGAGCCGCTAAACGTTCTGCGCCATAGCTTAGCATGCGAATTTGGCTTGGATTAACACCTTTTGTTTTCAATATGTCAGCAACAGCATTCGCACGACGCTCACCTAGACCCACATTATATTCTCGGCTTCCACGAGGATCGGTATGACCTTCTAGGATAATTTTAGCTTTTGGATGCGAGAGAAGATAATCTGCTTTCGCATAAATAGCAGGCATATCAGCAGGTTTAACCACGCTTCTATCAAAATCAAAATAATAAACATCTTTCGCTGAAGCATGCTTAGATCCAACACCATCGTCATAATTCGCGCCAGAGCCTACACCGGACGCTTGTGCATGTGCTCTATCGTACGGATCTTCATACGAAACGCCATCATTTGGATCCATGTTTTTCTTTGTGTGAGTACAAGCCGATACAGCCATGACACTCGCAACAACCAACAAAAATTGCACTAACTTTTTCAATTGCATGATTTTCATCTCCCTTAAAATAATTCCACGGAATCTCTAAAATGTAAATGCATCAGTATACCTCTTATATTGCACCTATCAAGACAAAAATGGCGACCAGGCAGGATCTTGAACTTCACCATTTCGCGCTGGCAATCGCAGCTGAATACTACCATCCGTAGCTGCCATTCCTAACACATTTTGGCCTTTATACCAGGTACCGAATAAAACCATCGCACCATTTGGGGCCATGCTCGGAGACTGACTGTCCGCACCTGAATTTGTTAATATTCTAAACACACCCGTATCTAAGTCAAGTGTTCCGATATTAAACAAGCCTCCATCTTGATTTAACACGACCAAACGATTTCCATCGGGAGTATACGATGCACTTGCATTATATTTACCCTCATAAGTCACCCTAGAAACCGCACGATTTGCCAAATTCATTTTATAGATTTGCGGATTACCGCTTCGATTGGAGGTAAAAACAATAGCTCTTCCATCCGGCGCAAAAGAAGGTTCCGTATTAATATAATAGTCATTCGTCAATTGTGTCATTTGACCGCTGATCAAATCTAACATATAAATATTAGGAGAAACATTCTTAGATAGAACCAATGCAAGCTTATTCCCATCCGGTGACCATGCAGGTGCGCCATTGATACCGGCAACCTGACTGACTAAACGTCTCGCACCTGTAGCAACATCTTGAATATAAATAGCCGTGCGCCTGTTTTCGAATGAAACATAAGCAATTTTTTTGCCATTTGGCGCCCAAGCTGGCGACATAATAGGTTCATAAGAGACCAGCAAAGGTTTTGCATTATAACCATCTTGATCTGCAATTTCGAGAATATGTCGCGTCTGTTTGTTGGGCAAATGTTGTACTACAATATAGGCTAATCGCGTTGAAAAAACACCTCGCAGTCCTGTGATTTGTTGAAAGACTACATCACTGATATGGTGGGCGACTGAACGAAGCTCTTGAGATGGAACAGTATAACTTCGGGTTAGTAAGACAGTTGGTTTTGTTTCTTCATCAGAAGCTTTAGCCTTCAGCCCATCGACTAATTGAAAACTAACCTGATATCTATCATCTCCCATCTGCAATACACGACCTTGAACTGTCGTATCCGTTTTTTTAGAATCATCGCCATAAACCTTAAAACGGCCGCTATTTCTAAGATCATTGCTTATTATTGAAGCAATATCTTCCCTAGGCACTTCTCCTTGTACAGAAAAAGGCAGCACGGTGATAGGCACTGCACCGGAAACCCCGCGCGTCAGCTCGAGATTTAGCAAGGCATAAGCAGGGCTAATTAAGATAAGCATGACTATACCCATGCATAACATGGCGATATATTTTCGCATCATGAATGAATTCTCCGTTGAAAATAGCAGGATTTTTATATCATAAATCGATCGGTGACGCTATAAAACGAGCATTTATTCATTAGAAGGAAAAGAGAAAATTCCATCCATGATAGAATCTTGCAGAGAAAAAGTTAAAGCCTGGTCATCATTACATCCTAATCGAACAAATTCTACCCGCGTTTTAATGGTATTACATTGCCATGTTTGAAACGATATCGAAGGTTGTTTATTTGCAAATGCAATATGCGCATTTTTTAACCCATCCAACTATCGCTTGCCAACACATTCTCTGGTTTGACTTTTAAAATGAATTGTCTAAATGGCTCAAATTCATCCGAGTTAGTGGGCACAGGCAAAGGCGAAGACTTTAATACAGCTGCGCGAGCTGATCGGTCTAATGCATCATCACCACTGCTTTTCGTAAGTTGCACATCCAGCACCACACCCCCGGGAGCCAATCTAATAAGTAATTCGGCGACGCGTTTTTTATCGGCACCCGCTGGAACCAACCAATGTTGACTTATCGATTGCAATATAAGTGCTTTATATTTATCAACCACGCCTTTTGATAACGTAGTACGCGCACTTGCCACGCGTTTTTCATGTGTTACTTGCGCCATTTGATGTTGAATGGCTTTTGCTTGCAACGCTTTCATTTCTTTTTCAAATTCAGCTTGCAGATTTTTTTGTTTAATCTTTTTTTGCTGTTTTTCGTGCTGTTTTTGCATATCCGCTAATAATTCTTTTTGCAACAAATCTTCTTGTAATTTTTTTTGTTTTGTATCAGGAATAGCGATTGCGTCGAGCTTTTTTGGCGGCGGTGGCGCGACAATTGGTTTTGGTTTCACAATTTCTTTAGGTGGTTCTGGTGGTGGAGGAGCTGGCAAAGGTTTTTGAATAATTTTTTTAGGTGAAGGTGGGACATCGATGATCATGGCAGCTATGACTTCTTTATCGGCATTCGTCACCACAGGCATAGCCGAGCTAAATTCAAAACTTACCACTAATACGGTCAACAAAACAATATGCAACAATATAGAAAACAATAAATGCTTTAGATATTGTTGCTGCATGTTTTCTTATCCTGTTTTTTTATCTGAACCAGGTTGCGTAATCAAACCTACACTTTTAGCGCCTGCTTGTTGCAATAATACCATCGCATCAACAATTTTTCCGTAGTTAGCATTTTTATCTCCACGCACTAAGACAGGTCGTTGTTCGCCTGCCGCTGTACTTCCCGCTAACTGAGTCGATACGAGATTGCTTAGCACGCGTGCTGTAATCGGCTGATTAGGTTTTGCAGAAATATTAAGATAATAATTTCCTGTCGCATCCACAGTTACAATTAAAGGTTCTTTTTGATCCGGCGGCAATGCCTTGGCTTCGGTTTTTGGTAATTCGATTTTGACACCTTGGGTCAATAAAGGTGTTGTAATCATAAAAATCACCAGCAATACCAACATCACGTCAATAAATGGAACAACGTTAATTTCTGCCATGGGACTGCGAGAGTTACGTTGATGATAATAAGCCATGATTACCTCGTCAGTTCTGCATGAGCCTGGCTATGTATATGGGCTTGAGTTTGTCGCATTAAAATGTTTGAAAACTCGTCTTGGAAAGCATCAAAACGGTTGAGTAATCTGCCAATTTCTGTGGCATAACGATTATAAGCGACGACTGCCGGAATAGCTGCAAATAAGCCCATGGCGGTTGCAATCAAAGCTTCTGCAATACCGGGTGCGACCATAGAAATCGTGGCTTGTTGTACATTAGCGAGAGCTCGGAAGGATAACATAATGCCCCAAACGGTACCGAATAACCCAACATAAGGACTGGTTGATCCAACCGTTGCAAGCATAGGCAAATGATTTTCTAATTTATCTTGTTCGCGCATTTGTGCAACTCGCATCGCACGTTTAGCGCTTTCCATCATGGCTTCCGCAGACATGCCTATTTGTTTTTGTAAACGTATAAATTCTTTAAAGCCTGCCTGAAAAATCGCATCCAAACCGCGCGACTCTGCAGGATTACGGCTGCTTGCTTCATACAGTTCTGCTAAATTACCGCCGCCCCAAAATTTATTTTCGAATTTGAACGTCGCATCACGCACAGCTTTTAGATAAAACCAGCGCTGCAAAATATATGTCCAAGAAATAATCGACGCGCTAATCAAGAGCATTAAAACAAGCTTCACGACCAAGCCCGCATTCATAAAATAAGCCCATAAAGAGGAATCTATACTCACGTTTGTTCTCCATGATGATTTTGTGGTTATTTTACTCGGTTATGGTGAGAGTGTCATCTAGCAGCTAATTAATTTATGAACCGCATTGATGCGCATATACAACTCACTGATTGTACTATATAAACACAAAATCATAAATGATGCTAAAATAACAGATATAAGAGTATGTTAATGAGGTGATGTATGTCTAGATCTACACCAAGGAAAGAAGGGAATTATATTCTTCAAGCATTTGCCCAATACGAAAAACAACCGGTAGAGCGCTATGGGCCTTTTGTAGAGATATTAGGGATCTATGCTTCTTCAAGAGAGAAAAAAGAATGGGCGTGTTTAGCCGAAGCCCTAAACAATCCGCGATTTAATAAGTGGGTTAAAGATAACGAACAAATAATAGGTAACAAAAATCTCAATATCGCCTTTAGGGTTCACACACAAGCTTTAGCACAAGCTGTATTGGCTCATGGCGAGAAAATACGTATCCTAACTGGCCAAGAGCAAACGGACAACCCCAATGAATCTTTACATACTTATATTAGAGATAAAAAAATTGATAAGCGATACAAATCTCAAGATGATTTAATAAGTGCGCTCGAGGAAGGTCCCAAGCTTAAAGCAAAAGATGAAATTATAAAACATTTGATAAAACGTAATTTTTTAGACCAAATATTAAATGAAACTATCACTAAATTAGACACCGCGCGTCTTGAGGTTATGCTTGGTAATGGATTAGAACAAGTAAATGCAGCTCTTAAGTCTAAGTCGTTAAATATCACGATTAGCAAAGAACAATATAAAGAAGAGCTCTTATCGGGAACATTCAGTAAAATGAAAACACTAATCAGTCAAATTGATACTGAAGGCACATGGATAAAGGAAAAAACAAGCGCCGCTGAACACGAAAAAACAAGCGCCGCTGAACACGCAGCCACATCATCATGGGGATGGGGCCCATTTAGAAGAGGAGGACCTAAAGGGTAAAAATTACCCACAACCCATGGATACCTTATCCCACTTCTAATTCTCGCTGCAATCCAACCTTCTCCGGCACCTGCAGCCCAAAATGCAAATACGCGCTTCTAGTCGCCATACGGCCCCGGGGAGTACGCATAATAAAACCTTGTTGAATGAGGAAGGGTTCAATCACATCTTCAATGGTACCGCGCTCTTCGCTGATAGCGGCGGCTAAACTATCCACCCCCACCGGGCCGCCGTCGAATTTATCGATAAGCGCTAATAATAATTTTCTATCCATCATATCAAAGCCATGATTATCCACATCAAGCAAGTCTAAAGCCTGACGAACTGAGTGAAGTGTCACTTTACCGTTACATTTGACTTCCGCATAATCCCGCACACGTCTTAACAAGCGATTGGCAATACGCGGTGTGCCGCGCGAACGTTTCGCTACTTCTTCTGCGGCTTCTTGATCCATATCAATTTGCAAAATAGTTGCGGATCGCTTCACAATCGTGGCAAGGTCCGCCACATTGTAAAATTCTAAACGTTGTACAATGCCAAAACGATCACGCAAAGGTGAAGTCAATAAACCGGCGCGGGTCGTAGCGCCAATTAAAGTAAAAGGCGGTAGATTTAATTTGATGGATCGTGCTGCAGGGCCTTCGCCTATCATAATGTCGAGCTGGTAATCTTCCATGGCTGGATATAACACTTCTTCCACCACAGGGCTTAAACGGTGAATTTCATCGATAAATAAAATTTCATGAGCTTGTAAATTGGTTAATAAAGCCGCAACATCGCCGGCTCGTTCTAACACTGGGCCTGAGGTCTGGCGTATGCCTACGCCTAATTCATTGGCAATAATATTGGCAAGCGTGGTCTTACCTAGCCCTGGGGGGCCAAAGATTAAAACATGGTCTAGCGCTTCTTTACGCGACTTGGCGGCTTGAATAAAGATATCCATTTGTTCACGTACGGAGGCTTGACCTATGTAATCAGCGAGTTTTTTAGGTCGTATGGCGCGATCGATGATTTCGGTTTCATGCATTGCATCGGGTGAAACAATTCTATTGTCCATTAAAAACCCCCTGTTTTTTCATTAAGATACGCCGATTCTTGCAAATTGTCAATCTGATTGACAATTTGCAAAGCACAATTTATCATCAAAGTAAGAGACCGAGCCGAGCCACATTATGTTTAAACGACAAGCAGCTTCTGTATTATTAGATAAATCAAAACATTACCCCATTGTTGCGATCACAGGTCCACGGCAATCCGGAAAATCCACCCTCGCGAAGACACTATTCTCACACAAACCGTATTGCAGCCTGGAGGATCTTGATCAACGACGATTTGCGAGCGATGATCCTCGAGGATTTTTAGCACAATTTCCTAAAGGGGCAATGTTGGATGAAGTGCAGCATTGTCCTGATTTATTCTCCTATTTACAATCCTTAGTTGATGCACAATCTGAACAAGGTTTATTTGTTCTAACGGGCTCACAACAGTTTGGACTTTTAGCAAATATTACCCAGTCATTAGCAGGACGAGTGGGGTTTATACAACTACTACCTTTTACTTTGCATGAGCTGCAAATAGCCAAACGTAACCCCGAATCATTAGAGAATTTACTTTTCACAGGCCTTTATCCTCCCATTTACGACAGAAATATTCCACCCACAAGTTGGTATAGTGATTACATCATGACTTATATTGAACGTGATGTACGTCAACTTGTGAATGTACAAGATTTACGTTCGTTTCGTCGATTTTTACAAATGTGTGCGGCACGCACGGGACAATTGCTTAATCTTTCCAGCTTAGCAAATGATTGTGGTATTACCCATAACACTGCAAAGGCTTGGATATCTGTACTTGAAACAAGTTATATCCTGTTTTTATTACCGCCTCATCATCAGAACTTCAATAAGCGCATGATCAAATCACCCAAATTATATTTTTATGACACAGGATTAGTTTGTGCTTTGCTTGGATTACAAAACAGTGAACAATTAGTTCTACATCCATTACGCGGCGCTTTATTTGAGACATGGGCAGTCAGCGAACTTCTAAAAAATCGTTTCAATGCTGGATTATTATCTAATTTATATTTTTGGCGTGACAGTCAAGGACATGAAGTCGATGTTCTTATGGATCAAGGTGATCAGCTCATTCCAATCGAAATCAAAGCCGGACAAACCATTACATCGGATTATTTTTCAGGATTAGATTACTGGTTGTCACTTAGCAAACACACGGATCAAGCTTGGTTAATTTATGCGGGCTCACAAAACCAAAAACGCCAACATATTCAAGTGATTCCTTGGGATCATATTTATCAATTAGGGTCTGTCGTCAATTAACCCCCACCCACGTCGTCCCGCGGCTTGTCCGC